>JANOTN010000511.1:0-1558 GCA_031416375.1 Ilumatobacteraceae bacterium | reverse complement strand
GGTCGTGCTTGTCGCCGCCGGTGCCGAGCCGTTTCTTGTACCGGTCGATGCGCCGCTCTTGGTCGATCTTGCCGGTCCAGGGGTGGTACTCGGGCGGGTCGTTGTGTTCGCTCGAGATGATCGGCGCGAACTCGAGGTCGGCGATCAGTTGCCGCTGGAATGCAGCATTCAGTAGGAAGTTGTCATCGAAGTCGAGCGAGTCAACCGGGGCATTGATCAGTTCCGGGAAACGCTGATCGACCTCGGCGAGCAGTTGATCGCGGGCCGTGTTCAGCGCCTCGTGGTAGCGGATGCACGCCTTGCGGCTGGTGGCGACGATCATCGCTTTGAAGCCGCCGGGCATCACCGTGCTGACGTAATGGCGCAGGATGTCGGTCGCCTTGGCGGCGATCATCTCCGGCGCTTCGAGCACCTGAGCGGTGGTGGCGTACTTCTTCTGGAGGATCTCGCGCTGCTCGTCGGTGAGGTCGGCGAACCAGTGGAAGAACACGTCGTCCATCTTCGACGCCCCGGCGACTGCGGCCTCGGTGGTCTTGCCTTCGTAGTAGATCGGCACGGTCGAGCCGTCGGCTTCCGATTCGATCAGCGTGTACCGGTCGAGGTAGCCGCCGAAGATCTCGAGTGTCTTCTTGCGCTTGCCCATGATGATCGGCGTGCCGGTGAACCCGATCCGTGCGGCGTTGGGCAGCGAGTTCATCAGGTTGGCGTGCAGCGCAGAACCGTGCGACCGGTGGGCCTCGTCGACCATCACCAGGATCGACTCCGACTCGTTCAGGATCCCGAACGTCTCGCTCCCCGACAGCCCGTCACCGTTGTCGCCTCCGTTGTCGCTCTGGGTGTCGCGGTACTTCTGGATCATCGCCATCACCACACCAGGCCCGGGTTGGCTGAGTAGCTGCTTGACCTGTTTGGTGTTGCGGGCGAGCTTCACCGTCTCTCCGGCGAGGGCGGCGGTGTCGCCGAGCTGCTTCTGGAGTTGGGTGCGGTCGGTGACGAGCACGATCTTGAACCGCCGCAGTTCTGGGTGGCTGCGCATCGCCCGGATCAGGAACACCATCGTCAAGCTCTTGCCCGAGCCCTGGGTGTGCCACACGATCCCGCCGCGCCGGTCGACATGACCGTCGTGCGACTTGGTGTTGCCGGTCAGCATCCGCCGTAACGCCTTCTGCACGCCGCGGTACTGCTGATAGCGGCCGACAAGCTTGATCGTGTGACCGGAGTCGAGCTCCATGAACAACGTGAAATGCCGGACGATGTCGAGTAGCCGCTCGGGCGCCAGCATTCCGGCCGTGAGGATCTCCTGCTGGGTCACCTGCTCGGCCGGTTTGCCGAGCGACACCGCCAGGTCGCCGATCGTCGTCGGGTACGGATCCTTCCAGGCCAGATAGTGCTCCGACAGCGCCGAGAACGTGCCCGCCTCGGCCCGCTCACCAGTCGTGGCGACGGTGAACTGGTTGGTCCAGAACAGTTGCTCGGAACCTTCGGCGACCTGGCCGCCGCGCTGGTTGGCGTAACGACGAAGTTGATCGACGGCGTCGGTGATCCCGTTGTCCTTGCC
>JANOTN010000510.1:0-2283 GCA_031416375.1 Ilumatobacteraceae bacterium | reverse complement strand
CCGAGCAGGAAGTTGATGATCGGAACCAGGTAGTTGGTTGGGCCGAGCAGGGTGAACGGGACACGTTGGGCGGCGTAGGCGAACAGCAGCAACGGGACGGCGGTGATTACGCCCGTACCGAGTAGGAATCCCCACTCGCTGGAGGTAGCAGTGGCCGGGATTCCTTGATCGCGGAACCAGCCCCATGTCACCAACCCAACTGCCGGAACCACGAGCACCAGCAGTTCGCTGGTCAAACTTTCGACGGCCTCCAATGGCACATGACGTTTCGTCCATCCGTACCAGACCCAACTCACGGCCAGCAGCACAGCGACCCACGGCAGCCGACCGTACGAGGCGGTCAGTATCACAACGGCACCGACCGCCAACACAATCGACACCTGCTTGAATCGCGTCAGTCGCTCACCGAACGCAAACACCCCGAGCGCCATGGTGCCGAGCGGCGCGAGGAAGTACCCCAGCGCGGTCTCGATGATGTGATCGTTGACCACCGCCCACACGTAGGTCGCCCAGTTGACGGTGAGCAGCGCTGAGGCCAGCAAAATTCGGCTGGCAACGGCTCGATCGCGTAGTGCCGCGACGATCGGTGCCCACCGCTTGGTGATCGTGACGATGATCGCCATCAGGACCGATGCTGATGTGATTCGCCAGCCGACGAGTTCGATCGCGTCGAGGTCACGCAGATGCAGCCAGTACAGCGTGAGCAGGCCCCATAGGGTGTATGCGAGCACAGCCGCTTCGAGTCCGCGGTTTTGCTTGGCATCCATCGCCGCAGCAGGCTACGGGGCAAAACTGGTTGGGTGGACATCCGCGTAACAGACGATCCAGCCGAGGCGGCGGCCGCATGGATTGCTCGAAGACTGAGAGATGGGGTTCGTCGACGTGGTACGGCGGCGCTGGCACTGAGTGGGGGAGGCGCCGCTCCATCTCTGATCGCTGGGCTGATTGCTTCCGATCTTGCCTGGAACTCGATCGGCGTGTGGCAGGTCGACGAAAGGATCGCACCGGATGGGCACGATGCGCGTAATGCCAATCAACTCTCCGATCTACCCTGTCGGGTACATCTGATGCCCGTTACCGCAAGCGATCTGCGAGCTTCAGCCCGACGCTACGCGGCTTCGCTTCCGGAACGATTCGACGTCGTTCACCTCGGGCTCGGCGACGATGGACACACCGCGTCGTGGCCCCCCGGTGACGGCGCCACGCCCAATTCGAAACGACGAGTTGAGTTGGTCGATCTCTTCAATGGGTGGTGCCGAATGACGCTGACTCGATCGGTCGTCAATGGTGCTCGAAGTCGTGTGCTGTTGATCGTCGGAGGATCGAAACGGCCGGTCGTCGAGCGATGGCTGCTTGGCGACACATCGTTGCCCGCCACGAGCGTGAGTCGTAGCCGAACGATCGCATTTCTTGACGGTGATGCGGCTCCTTCAGTGCGACTCCATCGCACTGACTAACGTCGCATCTCGATGAGTTCCAATTTCGTTCGTGACCTCCTAGTTCACCGTTCGCTCGCCGAACTGTTTGCCGAAGACCCGGGGCGCGCCGACCGGTACGTCGTCGAAGCTGGTGACCTTCGGATCGATTTCTCGAAGCAGCCGATCGACGATGCCCTGTTGCGGGCGCTCATCGATCACACAGTGTCGGCCGGTGTTTTGGCACGACGCGATGAGATGTTCGCCGGGGCGCGGATCAATGTCACCGAAGGTAGACCGGTGCTTCACACAGCATTGCGGGCACCGAAGGGTGCGATTGTCGTCGTCGATGGCACCAACGTCGTACCGGGCGTTCACACGGTGCTTGATCGAATGGCTACGTTCTCCGATCGGATCAGGGCCGACGACAAGATCACCGACATCGTCAATATCGGGATCGGTGGTTCCGACCTCGGTCCAGCGATGGCGGCGCAGGCGCTGGCCGCATTCGGTCACACCCGGCTGCGGGCCCATTTCGTCTCCAACGTCGATGGGGCCGACATTCACACCACGCTGCAGCGGCTCTCGCCGGTGTCGACGCTGTTTATCGTTGCTTCAAAGACGTTCGGGACGATCGAGACGCTCACCAACGCGCAGACGGCGCGTGACTGGCTGGTCGCCGAACTCGGTGACGACGCCGTTGCCGATCATTTTGTCGCCGTGTCGACGAACGCCGAACGGGTGAGCGCATTCGGGATCAACACCGACAACATGTTCGGTTTCTGGGACTGGGTTGGTGGCCGCTACTCGGTCGGATCAGCGATCGGTTTGTCGCTGATGATCCTCATCGGCCCGCTTGCCTTCGCGG
>JANOTN010000509.1:0-3546 GCA_031416375.1 Ilumatobacteraceae bacterium | reverse complement strand
GACTCTGGTCGTGGAAGCCGGCCGCGACCCGGTGACCGGCAGGCACCGGCAGGTAAGCCGCACCTTCAATGGCAATCTCCGTGATGCGAAGAAGGCGCGAGCCGAGCTGATCGTCGAAGTCAGCAAGGGCCGCCACACCGGATCACGGGCAACGCTCGACGATCTGTTCGCTGAATGGATCGTCGAGTTGCAGCGAAAGGGCCGCTCACCGAACACCGTTTACGGGTACGAACTGGTCTACCACCGCAACATTCAGCCGACGCTCGGTACGAGGCAGGTGACGAAGGTGACGATGAAGATGCTCACCGATCTGTACGGGGCGCATCAGAAGCGCGGTCTGTCGGCGCGCAGCGTGTATCAGATCCACGCCTGCCTCTCGTCGATGTTTACGCAGGCGTGTCGGTGGGGTTGGCGCGACTCGAATCCGGCGCAGTGGGCGGAGCCGCCGTCGATCCCCAATATCGAGCCGGTCGTGCCGACACCGGAGCAGGTGCGGGCGTTGATCGACGAAGCCGAGCGCGGCAAGCGCCCCGAAATGGCGAGAGCGATCCTCGTCGCAGCAACGACCGGTCTGCGACGTGCCGAGTTGTGCGCGCTGCGACGCTGGCGCGACATCGACCTCGAGCGCGGCCTCATGCGGGTGTCGGCCTCGATCGTCAACTTGCCGAACCAGCCGCTCGGCGAGATCCCGACCAAGAACCGCCGCGTCCGGGTGCTGGCGATCGACGACCTGACGGCATCGATCCTGCAAACCGATCTTCGAAAGCTGGGGTGCCTTCGGGACCCACGGCCGAAGCCCTTGGACCCTGAATCGGCGAACGTCAGCCTTCGGGTCGGGCAGCAACTTCGATGGATCGGCGCGCACAGTGCTCAACAGTTCGCTCGTGCTGAGTCGGGCCATGTGGGCGAAAGCGTCGATCCGGAGATTCGTCGGCGCCTCGCTGAGCTGCCTGTCCAGCGCCCACGAGAGGTGTGACCGATTTCACACCCGATGATCGGGCCCGCCGGCCGACTCAACGGGTTATCGACCTGGACTAGGCCGGCGACACCAGGTAGGACTCGTACCAGTCCGTTCGAGCGTTACGGACGCAGATCGACGGATGTCACCCGCGGCGAATGCGGTCGAACATCGACCCAACCGGCTCCCCCAAACGAGTGGCTCGACCGCCCGCTCGTCACGGCTCGGTCGATGAACCCTGCGTGAGTTGAGATTCGTCCAGGCTTCGGGACGGGCGGTTAGCGCTGCCATGAATGATCACGGCGGTTGAGGACAGTTCAACAAAGGAACTCTCCCGTAGCGCATCGACGATCGGCGAGAGGTGAGAACTGGACGAATCAAGCAGATCGACGTTCGAGATGTTCCCGGTGGTGACGAGCAGCAGGCTTGCTGGAGCGCCGCGCAGTAGGTGGCTGATCTCGAAATCGCGGTCCTTCGAAATCAGAATGCGATCGTCGTGGTCTGCAATTTGGATGATCACGTCATCGGGCGTGGCGTTACCGTTCGGGAGCTGCGACGAGTGAGTGACGTCGTGTCCGCCATCAATCAAGAGTCGACACAGCCGAAGCGGAAGTTGGGCGTCAACGAGGAACTTCACGCCGCGGTGAGCGGCAGCACACGACGTACCCCAGATGCAAGTGCCCCGTACTCGAGCGCCGCCAAGAGATCGTCCTGCTCGAGGTCTGCGTAGTCAGCGAGGATTTCGTCCTGTGACATCCCAGATGCCAGCAGCTCCAGAATCAACTCGACGGGATAACGAAGGCCTCGGATGACCGGCTGCCCGTGGCAGATCGTCGGGTCGGACACGATTCGATGTAGCCGAGACATAACGAAAGGTTACACACCGCGCCCTGATCACGCATGTCGAACACCACGACCCGGTGACCGGCAGGCACCGGCAGGTGAGCCGTACGTTTCGGGGCAGCCTTCGTGATGCGAAGAAGGCGCGAGCCGAGCTGATCGTCGAAGTCAGCAAGGGCCGCCACACCGGATCACGGGCAACGCTCGACGATCTGTTCGCCGATTGGATCGTCGAGTTGCAGCGAAAGGGCCGCTCATCAACTCCGATCCAAGTGGATACTCGCAGGGTCCTGAGGTTTCGCTGAGCTGCTATCCGAGGTGACCGTCCGTCGACGAGTCGTCGGCACTATTGGCCTACCCACACCTCGGCGTTGGGCCGACGCAGGTAAGGATGTCTCAATGATCTTCGGTGACCGCGTCATACCTGCCGACACAATCGCTCCGGCTGAGTGGATCGGGCGGTCTTGTCACGGTGATCTCGGAACCGTCGGCGCACTCGTGCCGAATCAGTACGAGTCGATGCTCCGCGTGTACGCGCCAGCCCCGTGTCCGGGGGACTGGTGGTCGCTATACCGCGACCTGTTCGGCATCGTCGCCTCGATCGGCGAACGACACACGTCCAGCCCGGATCGGGCGTGGTTCGCCATCTGGGAGGGACACGGTTTCGACAAGGGCACGACCCACATCGCCTACCGAGGTCCGCTCGGCGACGAGTCCCGGCGTGCGCTTGAACAGGAGCGGCTGGCGCTGCATGACGAGGACTGGCGACGCAACGCTGCAATCCGCGCCTCGCTGGGTCAGCTTCCGCGTTTCGACCGGCCGGACCGCACCTACTACCTGATGGAGGGCCCAGTCACGGCAGCGACCCAGCTGAGCTTCCCGGGATTCGACGAGTGGCGCAACCCGGACCTGTTCTGGCCCGACGACCGGCGATGGTTCGTCGCAACCGACGTGGAGTTCTGGTCGCTCTACATCGCGGGTGAGCGCATCTTCATCGAGGAACTCGCCCGCAACGTTCCGACGCGCTCTGAACCGGTTGCCCTCGATACCCCCTCGAGATCGAGGACTGATCAATCATCATCCGAGGTACCTCGGGCGACGCTCATGGTCGAAGCCATGACGACGACACCCGACAGTGCGCCGGTCCCAGCAGATCGCCTCGGGCGAGGTCAAGACCGTTACCTGGGACGACGTGCTCCAGCGAGTGGCCGCGAACCGCCGCTCCCGGTGAGTCTCGACGTCGAGTACCATCCGCTCGCAGCCGTAGCATCTCCGACGCCGAGAACTGGTACGAAAACCAGAACGAAGGTTTGGGCGTCCGCTTCCTCGCGCAGCGAGCGCTTCTGACCTCGCCCTCTCGACCGCTGCGGCGAGACTCGGTGACAGAGTTCGACTCGACATGGTTGATGAGCCCGAGAGCGGACCTTCGGCCCTACTCGCCCAGCCGAGTCACTCGTACCGTTATTGGCATGGAGATGACCGAGTTCCAATCGAACGCCAGGTCGCTGGTGCAGGACGGGGCGCTCGGTTACGACCAGAAGATCCGCCGGCTCGCCAACCTGGCGGCCGAAGCATTGCCGTACCCCGAGCTGTCGGACGCGTGCCGAGAGGCGCTCGACAAGCGGGTGATCTGCGACCTCTACGAAGGCAACGCTCCCTTCGCCCCGCGCTACGTGCTGCCCGACTACGGACGAGCGATGCGTCGGGGCATCGAGTTCCTCGAGCTGTCGCCGCCGACCGACCTCGAC
>JANOTN010000508.1:0-2624 GCA_031416375.1 Ilumatobacteraceae bacterium | reverse complement strand
AACGCTTCGTACTTGCCGATCGCGATACCGGCCGATACGACGAGGCGTTGGTGCCGTTTTTCCATCGCCGAAATCTGCGAGCCCAGATGCTGAACGGTCCTGATGGTTCGGCGATGGCACGCCACAATCCGATCCAACGCTTCCCGCGACGTCTAGCTGGCAGGGCATGAAACCGGTCATCTGGTACGCCGAAGGAGCCAACTCACCGCGGGTCAGCCCCACCGACGTGGCACGTCTGGTTGGCTTGACCGACACACCGAGCGTGATGCTCGGCTGGACGGTCGAGCGGATGCCGTGGATCGACGACCCGTCATTCATCGCCTCGACGGTGCTCGCCGGATACGGGTTGTCGGCGGCTGTCAATGAGGGCCGGATCACTCCGCTACCAGTGCGGCTGTCGGCGGTTGCGTCGCTCTTGGAATCAACACCGCCTGCCGTCGGTGTCGTAACGGGGGTTCGACGAGGGGAGTCGCTTGCGTTCGGATCGTCGGTCGGATGGGGTGACGTGCTCGCCCGAGTCGCCATCGAGCTCGTTGTAGAGATCGATGAGGACGGCGACGACCTCGGTTCCCCGCTGATCGAGGGCAACATCATCGCCACGGTCGAACGGGTGCCGTTGTCCGGCGATTCAGCCGCCCGGTCACGCCCAGCCGACGCGATCGACCTGCAAATCGGCCAACTCGTCGCCTCGCTGTTACCCGACCAACCGACGCTGCAGTTCGGCCCCGGTGGAATCGGTGAGGGGATCGCCCGTGCCCTTGACCGACCGGTACGGATCTGTTCCGGGTTGGTCACCGACTCGATGGCGTCGCTCCACGAACGCGGCCTGTTGCTCGACCCGGTGATCGCCGCCTACGCATGGGGTGGCGAACCGATCAGACGGCTGGCCGAGGCGGGCATGCTGACCCTCACCTCATCGACCGTGACGCACGACATCTCGCGGCTCTCGGCTATCCCACGGTTCGTGGGGTGCAATACCGCCATCCAGGTTGGATTCGACGGTGCCGTCAACGTCGAACGGATCGGCAAGCGCACGATTGCAGGCGTTGGAGGTCACGCCGACTTTTGCGCAGGCGCGTCGCGCTCGGTCGGCGGATTGTCGATCATCGCCGTTCGTTCGACAACCGGACACGGCGAGTCGACGATCGTCCCGACGGTCGACGTGGTCTCGACGCCGCGGTGCGACATCGATGTCGTCGTCACCGAGCACGGGATCGCTGATCTACGCGGAGTCAGTGATGCTGAGCGCGCCCGCCGCCTGGAAGCGATCGCCGGATGAAAGCCGCCGTCTACTACGGGCCGCGAGACATCCGAATCGAGGATGTCGCCGAGCCGGAACCGAAGCCCGGCGAACTGCTGATCGAGGTCTCCCGGAACGGGATCTGCGGCAGCGATCTGCACACCTACATCGGAGGTGAACGCGGTGGTGCAACGATGCATGTGCCAGGTGTCGTGCTCGGCCACGAGTTCTCGGGAATTGTGTGCGCCGTCGGTGATTCGGTGGACGACGGTATTGATGACATAACTGTCGGAACTGCCGTGGCGATAGCCCCGATCGAGTACTGCGGATCGTGTTGGTCGTGCGCACACAGCTGGCCGCAAATGTGCCGCAAACTCGGTCTGTATGGCGGGTATCGGCTTCCGTTGCACGGGGGTCTGGCACCGTTGGTTGCCGTGTCGCGGCGGTCTGCGTTCATAGTTCCTGAAGGACTTGGCGTCGTCGAGGCGGCGCTGGCTGAGCCCATGGCTGTCGCCACGCATGCGGTCAGGCGCGCTCCCACCGTATTGGGGTCGACTGTGTTGATCCTCGGCGCCGGGCCGATCGGGCTCGGCGTACTTCAGGCCGTGCGGGCCGACGGTGCAACAACCACGATCGTGAGTGAGGTATCCACAGCCCGCCAGGGGGCGGCGCGTCGGTTGGGCGCAACTGTAGTCGTCGATCCGACATCAGGCGATCTGAGGACCGCTGTGGGTGACCTCGCCAGTCAAGGCGTCGACATCGTGTTCGATACGACGGCAGTACATGCTGCCTTCAACGAGGGCGTTCGCTCACTACGACCGCGCGGCACGATGGTCAGTGTCGCCGGATGGTCGCAGCTCGCCCACGTCGATATGGGTGTAGCGATGGCCAAGGAAATCGACATTCGCTTCTCGATGACGTACGAGCCTGCGATCGACTTCCCCGCGACTCTGGCGATGCTGGCAAGCGGGACGTTCAACGCCGACGTGATGATTTCCGACCAGATTCCCCTCGAACGCCTGATCGACGACGGTCTGGAAGAACTCCTCCACCATGCCGACAGCCACGTGAAGATCCTCGTCGACCCGTCATAGCTAACGTGCGTTCCGTTCACCCACCTGTCGAGCCCGAGCAGCCAAACGGGGAACGGGGCTGGTACTGTATCACGTGTGATACAGTATTCGGAATGACACTGGTATCGATACGCGAGCTTCGCAATCATGGAGGTGAGGTCGTTGAGCGCGTCCGCCGCGGCGAGCACGTAGTCATCACCAGTTCGGGTAAACCTGTCGCCGAACTTCGACCGCTCACACGACCTGGGTTGTCAATCGACATTCTGATTGAGCGAAGAAAGCGTCTGCCCGCTGTTGATCCCGACAAGCTC
>JANOTN010000507.1:0-5787 GCA_031416375.1 Ilumatobacteraceae bacterium | reverse complement strand
GCACCCCATATCGTCGACATCGAAGTGTTCAGCATCATCCGTCGCGAGGAACTTGGGGGTGCGCTCGATACGACTCGGGCAACCTTGGCGCTGGATCAGCTTCACAGCTGGCCGGGTGAACGATTCCCGCACCGCGCCCTGTTTCAACGTGCGTGGGAACTTCGTCACACCGTCAGAGGATGGGATGCTGCCTACGTTGCGTTGGCTGAGGCGCTGGACGCCACACTCGTGACATTCGACGAACGACTCGTGCGTGCGACCGGGCCGCGGTGCCCGATCGAACTCCCCTAGATCAACTTCAATAGATCAACGCGGATCGGTCAACTCCCGATGCCCACGCGTCTCCCTCCGTGGGTGATGAGCAAGTTCACCCAAGGCAACGTTGTGAACTGGACCGTCGACAAACCGTCAGACGAGACCACCGAATGAGCGACGAGACCGTAGCGATCACCGAGTGGCTTGAAACCAACATCGGAGGAACAGTCCGATCATCTGCGAGCGATCCAGCGGTTCCCTCGGCGCTGAATCGGGTTCCGGTCAGTCGTACCAGTTGAACAGTCGGCGAGCGTTCTCTTCGCCGATCTTGCGGACGTCGGCTTCGGGAACACCCGTCACCATCTCGTCGAACCGTTTGCGGCTGTAAGGCCACGTGCCATCGGAGTGGGGATAGTCGGACTCCCAAAGGATCTTGTCGACGCCGACCATGTCGCGGATGCGGATGCCGGTCATGTCGTCGATGAAGCACACCCACACGTGCTCGCGGAACAGATCCGACGGACGGACGTCGAAGTTGATGCCGGTCCAGTGGCGGTGACGCTCCCACACATAGTCCATCCTCTCGAGCGAGTACGCGACCCACCCGACACCACCCTCGGCAAGTGACACCTTCAAGCCGGGGAACTCGTGGAACACGCGCGAAAAGCAGAGGTCGTGGAGCGCGGTCATTGAGTTCACCGCCATCGACGCGATCATCACGGGCGCCGGCATGTCGTCGCCGGTATACGGGACCGCGCCGGACGATCCGAAGTGCATGCTGATCACGAGGCCGGTCTCGTCAATCGCCCGCCACAGCGGATCCCACGAGTCCGAGTGGAACGAGGGCAGGCCGCGACTGAACGTGTTCTCGGGCAGCGTGACCGCCCTCGCGCCCTTGGCCGCGGTACGCCGGATCTCCGCCGCTGCCAGCTCGACGTCCCAGAGCGGCACGATCACCTGCGGAATCTGGCGTCCCGGGGAGTACGAACACCACTCGTCGATCATGAAATCGTTCCAGGCCTCGACGCACAATTTCGCCAGTTGCTTGTCCTGTGCATCGAGGAACATCGTGCCGGAGAAGCCGGGCAGCGTCGGGAAGTTGAGCTGGGCGTGAACGCCGTCCTCGTCCATGTCGGCGATGCGTTCGCGAATGGAATAGCAGCCGGGACGCATGTCGTCGAATCGGATCGGGTCGGTGCCATAGTCCTCGGGTCGCTTGCCGGCCACCGCCGACAGGCCGATCGTTGGATAGATCCGGCCCTCGTAGGTCCACCCCTGACGGCCTTCACGCACGCTCGAAGCGAACGACGCGACCGGAAGCAGGCCCGACAGCTCGTGGTCCGCATGCAGCTCCATGATCCGAGGTGCGGCGTCGAGATACTTCTGGGGCAATCGGCTCTGCCACAGGCCCGGCGGCTCGACAATGTGATCGTCGACAGAGATCAGTTTGCAGTCTTCCGGCAACATGGCCACTCCTTTCATTGGCGCACTTCCCGGCGCGTTCGATTTCGCCAGCGTGCGCGCGGGCTAGCGCTTCCGGGAAGGGACCAAGATCCCTTCCCGGAAGGGACCAAGGTCCCAACTTGACGCATCCGTCAACACGTTGCTGTGCGAAGATTGGCACCGACATGAACCCTCGCCTCGTCTACGCCGACGGAGTCAATTCACCCCGCACCGCGCCCGACGGAGTCCTCTCGTCGGCCGGACTGGACGGTGCCCCGGACGTACTGCTCGGCTGGACGGTCGAACGACATCCCTGGCTCGATGACCCATCGTTTCGGGCTCGAACGGTGCTGGCCGGATACGGGTTGGCGCGAGCCGTCAGCGAAGGTCGAGTCACGCCACTCCCGGTCCGTTTGTCGGCCGTTGCGTCCCTGCTGCAGTCGAACCCACCCGACGTTGCCGTGGTGACAGGCGTGCGGCGAGGATCAGGTTTGGCATTCGGTTCGTCCGTCGGTTGGGGTGATGTGCTGGCGAGGGTCGCCAACAGGCTTGTGGTGGAAGTCGATGATGATGGGGACGACCTTGGAGGTCCCGCCATCGAGGGCAACATCGTTGCAACCGTTCCTCGGCCGGCCGCCTCCGGTGAACCGCCTGCATCGTCGCGCCCCGCCGACGGCGTCGACCTGCACATTGGCAGTCTCGTCGCATCGCTGTTACCAAACGAACCGACCCTGCAGTTCGGGCCAGGAGGCATCGGCGAGGGCATCGCCCGCGCCCTCGACCGGCCATTGCGGATCTGGTCAGGACTGGTGACCGATGCAATGGCCGACGTCCACGATCGCGGCCTCCTGCTCGACCCGGTGACCGCCACGTATGCCTGGGGCGGCGAACCGATACGGCGGCTTGCCTCGGCCGGAATGCTGCGACTCACCTCGACCACGGTCACACACGACATCACGGCCCTATCCGCGACGCCCCGATTCATCGGGTGCAACACCGCTCTCCAGGTCGGGCTCGACGGCGCCGTCAACGTGGAGCGCGTGGGCGGACGCGTCATCGCCGCCGTCGGTGGGCACGCAGACTTCTGCCTCGGTGCATCCCGATCGGTGGGCGGTATGTCGGTGATCGCGATCCGGTCCACGACCGGGCGCGGCGAATCGACGATCGTGCCCGCCGTCGACGTGGTGTCGACCTCGCGTACCGACATCGACGTTGTGGTGACGGAACATGGAATCGCCGACCTCCGCGGAGTGAGTGACACGGTTCGTGCCGATCGCCTGATCGCCATCGCCGCGCCGCAACACCGGGACGCGCTGACCGAGGCGTGGAAGGCTCAGGGCTCTTGAAGGCCGCCGTCTACTACGGACCGCGTGACATTCGGATCGAGGATGTACCCGAGCCCTCACCCGGGCCCGGTGAGTTGCTGATCGGGGTCTCGCGCAACGGGATTTGCGGCAGCGATTTACACACCTACGTGGGTGGGGAACGTGGCGGCGCAACGTTGCATCTTCCGGGCGTGGTGCTCGGTCACGAGTTCGCCGGCGTCGTGCGTGAGGTCGGCGAGGGTGTCGACGACATCACCGTCGGCACCGCTGTGGCGATCGCCCCGATCGAGTACTGCGGGTCGTGTTGGTCGTGCGCCCACAGTTGGCCGCAGATGTGTCGCCAGCTTGGCCTGTACGGCGGCTATCGGCGCCCGCTCCACGGCGGCCTGGCACCGCTCGTTGCTGTTTCACGTCGGTCGGCGTTCGTGGTGCCCGAGGGTTTGGGAGTCATCGAGGCTGCCTTGGCCGAGCCGATGGCCGTCGCCACCCATGCGGTGCGACGCGGACCGGCCACGTTGGGCACGACGGTGTTGATCCTTGGTGCTGGGCCGATCGGGCTCGGTGTGCTGCAAGCCGTACGCGCCGGCGGAGCAATCACCACAATCGTGAGCGAGGTTTCAGTGGCGCGTCAGGACGCGGCCCGTCGGTTAGGCGCGACGGTCGTCGTCGATCCAATGTCGGGCGATCTCCGCAGCGCCGTCCGCGACCTCACCCGACAGGGCGTCGACATCGTGTTCGACACGACCGCCGTCCACGCCGCCTTCAACGAGGGCGCTCGTTCACTCCGCCCGCGCGGCACGATGGTCAGTGTCGCCGGATGGTCGCAGCTCGCCCAGGTTGATATGGGTGTAGCGATGGCCAAGGAAATCGACATCCGCTTCTCGATGACGTACGAACCAGAGATCGACTTCCCGGCCACACTGGCGATGCTGGCGAGCGGAGCCTTCAACGCCGACGTGATGATCTCCGACCAGATCCCACTCGAGCGCCTGATCGAAGACGGCCTGGAGGAACTCCTCCACCACGCCGACAGCCACCTGAAAATCCTCGTCGACCCGTCATAGCTCACGTTCGTTCCGTTCACCAACCTGTCGAGCCCGAGCAGCCAAACGGTGAACGGAACGAGATGTGCCGCACAATGTTGGAGCGCTCACATCGATTTGCTGGTCGCGTTCGATCAGTTCGAATCAACAGCGCAGCCTGCAGCCCATGCCGTGCACCGTCTGGTGAGCGTCCAATCAGACTGACGCCGCAGATGAACAAAGCACCTCGCCAACTCACCTCCGACGTAGGCGCAAAGCATTCGATCGAAAGAACTGCACATGAAGAACGCTGAACTCCGATTCGAGTCGGGCGTACAAGATGGTTTGCGAGATGTGGTCGCAGTCCGACTCCGCGTTTATCTCGATGGCGAACCGTCCTCCGCTGTCCATGCCGCCATATCGGGGCTCGACCTGCTTAGGGCAGGTCTATCGTCGCCGAGCGTCGAGAGCCGCCCCGACGCCCTGCTTCGCTGCGCCGCACCACACGTGCAGAATGCTCTCGAGGACGGAAGGTTGCCACTCGCGGACCGACTCGGAGTATTGGAAATTCGGGTTCGAGCCGACGACCTCAGTCGCGAGCTCACAGCGGATGACGATTCGTTCTCTGTCGATCTCAACCAACGGTCAACCCTTCCGCTGCGTGAGCAGTTCGAGACGCGCGTTCGCTGATCTTCGAACGACCATCGGTGGGCTGGTGCTCGCCGGGCTGTTGGCGAACGGGGAGATTGCTAACCAGATCCACGAGACGTTGGGCGAAGTGCTCCCTGGCGAACCGACCATTTCGCTGCTTGGTCGGAATTCAGTTGACCCCAGAATTCGCGTGCTGCTTGATGGTGCCGAATTGACCCTTCAACACCTCTCCGACGAAACATTGCAGTGGCTTCAGCTCCTCACGATTCTGAAGAACCCCTATCGGGCTTCACTTATCGCGCTGGATGAACCCGAGCTTGGACTGCATCCTGATTGCATCTCAGCACTTGGCAATCCTCTCTGCGATGTCGCCGAAGACCCACGGGTGCAGCTTGTGGTCGCTACCCACTCGGCCCGCTTGCTGGATGTCTTTGAGGCGCGTGGCCGGTCCGATGGAATGCGCGTCTTCGAAAACGACTCGGGTGGGGTGCGGATCACCACACCTTCGGCGGCCCAGTTGGCGATCTGGTGTGTGGCGTTGAACTTTGCTCAGACCCGCGGCGTGTCTCGGACGTTTGGTTTCCGGATCTCAGCGGGGCTGCAGCGTGATGACCGTGCTGCTGACTAACACGGCCTGAGGATTTCGATCCTCTGACTGGTGACTTCGTCGCTGGCGGTGAAGAGTAGGAGGTCGAGTTGTTCGGCAAGCAGCAACGCTGACAAAGGGTCGAGAGCATTCAATCGCTCCGAGACGGCTCGTTCGAGGGTGCCGACGAAGATCGTTCGACATGGGAAACCATTCGTGAACATCCGATAGCGCGATACGCAGTTCGACACGCCCCGTGTTGGTTGCTCTGGTGCGGTATGTATCACGTGTGATACAGTATTCGGAAATGACACTGGTATCGATACGTGAGCTTCGCAATCATGGAGGTGAGGTCGTTGAGCGAGTCCGCCGCGGCGAGCACGTAGTCATCACCAGTTCGGGTAAACCTGTCGCCGAACTTCGACCGCTCACACGACCTGGGTTGTCAATCGACATTCTGATTGAGCGAAGAAAGCGTCTGCCCGCTGTTGATCCCGACAAGCTC
>JANOTN010000506.1:0-17214 GCA_031416375.1 Ilumatobacteraceae bacterium | reverse complement strand
GTCGTGACTAGCCTCCGCTCCGCTTTGGCCGCTCTCCTTCTTATGGTCGGGACTAGCCTCCGCTCCGCTTTGGCCGCTCCCTCCGTCCGACTCGTCGCTGGCGCTTCCCTCGTCGGGTGTGTCCAGGTCTTCGAGTGAGTCGAGATCGACGGTTTCGACTTCAATCTCCGACTCGTCAGTAGTCGACGCTGCGGCGGCCTTGCTCTTGAGTGACTCGGGGCGGGTTCGGCTGCGCTCGACTCGTGCACGACGATTGGCTACGGTGCCACCGCTGGCGCCTTCGAAGCGAGCACGAACGATTTCGATCCGCTCGTCGGTCATCCTGGCGACGATCACGGTGATGTGACACGAACGCTTACGGACGCGAGTCGCACGACCACGTGCACGAGGGCTGAACCGGCGCATCGTCGGGCCCTCGTCAGCAAAACATGCAATCACGAACAACTCGTCAGCGTCACCGATGTAGGCGCCATTGTCAGAGTCGGTGGCGTTGGCCACGGCACTGGCGAGCACCTTGCGGATGTCGGTGGCGATGCCACGATCGGTGAGTTGCAGCGTCTGATCGGCCCGACGAACGTCGAGACCGCGAATCAGGTTCAGCACCTCACGTGCCTTATACGCCGAATGCTTGACGTGCTTGGCTGTGGCCTTGGTACCAGAACGCACACCAGCGATGGTTGCGCCTTCATTGAGTTTGGGACCGCGCATTAGCGACGACCACCCTTCTCCTGACCGGCATGAAACCGGAACGTGCGAGTCGGGCTGAACTCACCGAGCTTGTGACCGACCATGGTCTCGGTGACATACACCGGAACATGCTTGCGGCCGTCATGCACGGCAATCGTGTGGCCGACCATGTCGGGAATGATTGTGGAACGACGTGACCAAGTCTTAATCACCTTGCGTTCGCCGGCAGCGTTCTGATCGTCGACCTTCTTGAGAAGGTGACCATCGACGAACGGGCCCTTTTTGAGACTGCGAGTCATAATTCTCTCCCTGTGCCTTACCGGCGACCCGTGCCGCTACGACGGCGACGAACGATGAGTTTCTGGCTGGCCTTCTTCTTACTGCGGGTGCGGCCCTCGGGCTTGCCCCACGGCGAGACGGCCGGACGACCACCGGATGTGCGGCCTTCGCCACCACCGAGCGGGTGGTCGACGGGGTTCATCGACACACCACGGGTCTGTGGCTTGACGCCCTTCCAGCGGTTACGGCCGGCCTTACCGATCTTGATCAATTCGTGCTCGCTATTGCCGACTTCGCCGACGGTTGCACGGCAGTCGATCGGCACGCGCCGCATTTCGGTCGACGGCATACGCAGCGTCGCATAGTCGCCGTCTTTGGCGACGAGCTGAACTGCGATACCAGCCGAACGGCCAATCTTGCCGCCCTGACCGGGACGTAGTTCGACGTTATGGATCGTGGTTCCGACCGGGATGTAACGCATCGGCAGTGCGTTGCCGGGCTTGATATCGGCCCCATGGCCGCTCTGGACGACGTCGCCGACACTCAACCCACGAGGAGCCAAGATGTATGCCTTCTGACCATCGTTGTAGTGCAGCAGCGCGATCCGGCAGGTTCGGTTCGGGTCGTACTCGATGCCGGCCACCTTGGCGGGCATGCCGTCCTTGACGCGCTTGAAGTCGACAATGCGGTAGCGCTGCTTGTGCCCACCGCCGCGGTGACGTGACGTCATACGGCCGTAGACGTTGCGGCCACCGGTCTTCGACTTGACAGCTAACAGCGACTTCTCCGGCCTCGACTTGGTGACTTCGGAGAAGTCAGACGACGTCTGGAAACGACGGCCGGGGCTGGTTGGTTTGCGTGAACGAATCGCCATGATGATCTCAGTTCTCGAACAACGGGATTTCGCCCGTAGCCAGCGTGACAATTGCGCGCTTCGTGTCGGGCTTTGAACCGCGGCGGTTGCTGCCGCGAACCCGAGTCGCCTTGCCTTTACGGTTGAGTGTGTTGACCTTGCTGACCTCGACACCCCAGATCGCCTCGATGGCGTCACGGATCTCGGGCTTGCTGGCCTTGGTGGAAACCTTGAACGTGTACACGCCAGCTTCCATCAGTTCGTAGCTCTTCTCAGAGACGACTGGTGCCAAGATGATGTCGCGTGGGTCTTTCATGATTCAGGATCCTCAGCTTTAGGGTCGGGACTGGCCTCCGCTTCGCTTTGGCCGCTCCCTCCATCCGACTCGTCGCTGGCGCTTCCCTCGTCGGGTGCGATGGGCTTTTTGGACGACTTCGGCACATCGACGGGGAGGGTTGACTCGGAGAAGACGATCCAGTCGTTGCACAACACGTCGTAAGCGTTGAGTTCGCCCGGGGCGATGACCTGGACCTCGGTCAGGTTGCGGAAGCTCAACGCCGCTGCGGCGTCATCACGACCGACGACCACGAGTGCCTTGCCATTCACGCCGAGTCCGGCGAGCGCCGCCTTGGCGGTCTTGGTGTTCGGCTTGTCCCAGCCCCACTCGCTGACGACAATGATTTTGCCTTCGTTGGCTCGGTCCGACAACGCCGAACGGAGCGCCAGCTTGATCATCTTCTTTGGCGTGTTCTGGCCGTACTTGCGTGGCTTGGGCCCCAGGGCGACACCACCACCGCTGAAGTGCGGTGCGCGAATCGAGCCCTGACGGGCGTTGCCTGTGCCTTTTTGAGCGAACGGCTTACGACCGCCGCCGCGTACCTCGGCGCGAGTTTTGGTGCTTTGCGTACCGGCACGGCGGGCGGCGAGTTGGGCAGTCACGACCTGATGCATGCACGGCACGTTTGGCTGAATGCCAAACATGGCGTCATCGAGGTTGACCTTGCCGGCGTCTTTGCCCGCGACGTTCTTGAGGGTGATTTGTGCCATGAGAATCAGGCTCCCTTCCGGTTCGACGTTGCGGTCATCTTGACGGCGTTGCGGACCGAAACGGTGCCGCCGTTCGGACCAGGAACCGAACCCTTAATCAACAACACGTTGCGCTCGACGTCTGATTCGACGACCTCGAGGTTCAACGTCGTGACCTGTTCATGACCCATGTGCCCAGCCATCTTGAGACCCCTGAAGACACGACCAGGGAACGAGCACTGGCCGATCGAACCGGGCGAACGGTGCTTTTTGTGGGTACCGTGGCTTGCCCCGAGGCCCTTGAAGTTGTGGCGCTTCATCGCACCGGCGAAGCCTTTACCACGGCTGGTCGCCGTGACGTCGACGCGTGTCCCGGCCGGGATCGACTCGACGGTGATCTCCTGACCGACGACGAATCCATCAACCGAGTCGAGACGCAACTCAACGAGTTGCTTGCCGGGCGCAACGCCCGCCTTCGCGAAATGGCCGGCAGCCGGCTTGTTGAGCTTCTTGACGTCACGATGCCCGTAGGTGACCTGAAGGGCGGTGTATCCGTCGCGTTCGTTGGTTTTGATCTGAACGACGCGCATCGGCTCCACGCGGAGCACGGTGACGGGGATGACCTTGTCATCCACCCACTTCTGCGTCATCCCGACCTTCTCGCCGAGAATCACTGTTTGTGCCATGGCGGCCTTGTCCTTGCTTGTTGATCGAGCCTTGCGGCTATCCACGTGTCACTCACGCAAATGCTCCGCTTCCCAAAGGCATGCGGGGCATCCGTCTGAGAGGTTGCTGTGAGGTCCCTCCCGGTTTCCCGTGAGGCACACACAGACGTCAGTTACGAATATCTGTTCCGCTCAGAGATCGCTCTCAGGACGGCTCTGGAATGCTATCGGGGCCGAAACGCCGCCCCAACGCGCCGTTTGGGATTCAATCACATCACGATTCTGGTCGATCGGCCAACGTCACGGTGAGTTTGAGTTCGTTTCCTGCCCGGAGTACGACGATTTTGACCCGATCACCCGGTTCGCTGTCTCGAACGGCGGCGACCACACCGGCGGCACCGTCGACGGCCACCTCATTGATGGAGATCACCAGGTCGTCCTCCATGATTCCGGCCGCCTCGGCCGGCGACTCGGGCTCGACGTTGGCAACGATCGCTCCTTGACCGCCATCGCGCCGGTCGTCAACACCGACGCCCATGTAGCCCTCGCTGCGTTCGACACCACCGGCCTTGGCGCGCAACGACTCGATGATCGGAATCGCTTCCGCCATCGAGATCGCAAAACCGATGTTAATGGCGGCAACGCTGGAGTCACCGCGTGCTACCGCTGTATTGATCCCCACGACCTCACCAAGCGAGTTGACCAACGGACCCCCAGAGTTTCCGGACGAGATCGCCGCGTCGGTCTGAATCAGCCCGTCGAGCGCGCCGTCGCCTGACACGATCGTGCGGTCTAGTGCCGAGATGATGCCGAGCGTGACCGACGGATCGCCGTCAAGATCAAGAGCGAAGCCAATCGCCACCACGTCGTCACCGATCCGGACCGAGTCGGGGTCTGCGATCGTCGCAGGCTGGTACCCGTCGCCGCTGACACGGAGCAAGGCCAGGTCGTTGCCTACATCGGTGGCGAGCAGCGTGGCAGCAATCGGCTCAGTTTGGCCTGCCAGCCGAATTCTGATCTTCGTCGCACCCTCCACAACATGCGCGTTCGTCAGGATCTCGCCGTCAGACGTCAGGATCAAACCGGTACCGATCGATCCTCCCGGGCCGAGCAGCTCGTCCTCAATATCTGCGCTGACCGTCACCACCGAAGGTGCCACATACTCGGCAACCTTGGCCACGTTGATTCGTGGCATGTCGCCATCTCGAGCAGCGCCAATTTCGAGCGCATCGTCCGACGCCCTCTGCGGCGGCGACGGGTCTCGGTCCAGCCATTGCCCAATCAATGCCCCGCACGTGCCGGCCGCGACGGCGAACAATGTGACCGCCATCAACGCCCCGACCCGACGCAGCCATTTCCTCGGGCGGGTGGGTTGCGGATCGACCGCAGGTGTCAGCGGCACGTCGATCATGGGCGGGCCCCACGGAGACCGTTGTTCTGGCATCGACGTCACGGCGACTGGTCTACCAGGCCCGTACACCGGTTCGCTCGGCGGTGACAGAATGGTTCTCGCATTTTTTGAACTCGTGTTGGCGTTCGGGTCGGAGCGATGACAGTGTTACATCCGCGAAACGGATCGAGATGAACGATTTCACACCATCGTGAGTGTGCATACACTGAAGCGTTCGACGACTACCAGCAGATTGGGTGGACAGCCCACGATGACCATCCGGGGAGACAACGTGTCGCAGTCGACGAAATCTGCAAGCGACGACGACGTTTCCATTGGTGAGCGTGGCTCGGTGGAGTTGACCGGGGTTACCAAGCGATTCGGCTCGATGGTTGCTGTCGACAATCTCGACCTGGTCGTGCGCCCCGGCGAGTTTCTCTCGCTACTCGGACCGTCCGGCTGCGGAAAGACAACCACGTTGCGAATGCTGGCTGGGTTCGAACAGCCCGATGAAGGCTACATCCGGATCAGCGGTCAGTACGTGCAGGGAATACCTGCATACCAACGCGACGTCAACACGGTCTTCCAGGCATACGCCCTGTTCCCACATATGACCGTTGCCGAGAACGTCGCCTACGGCTTGCGCCAGAAGCGGGTCAACAAGACCGAGATCTCGACCCGTGTCGCCGAAGCGCTTGACATGGTCAAGATGACCAAGCTCGCCAATCGCAAGCCGCGTCAGATGTCGGGCGGCCAGCAGCAACGCGTAGCACTCGCTCGCGCCCTCGTCAACCGACCGAGTGTGCTGCTGCTCGACGAACCGCTCGGTGCACTCGACCGCAAGCTCCGTGAAGAAATGCAGATCGAACTCAAACTGCTACAGAGCCAACTCGGCATCACCTTCATCTTTGTCACGCACGACCAAGAAGAAGCGATGGGCATGAGTAACCGGATCGCGATCATGCTTGAGGGGCACATCGAGCAGTTGGCCGATCCGGAAACGGTGTACGAGCGGCCGACCTCGGCGTTCGTAGCCGGGTTCATTGGGCGCAACAACTTTTGGAAGGGCATCGCCAGTAGCGAGGGGATCGTCGCATCCGACGGGACGATCTTCGTGGCGTCTAAACCGGAGGAGCGGGTACCCGTCGGCGAGGACGCCCTGGCCGCAGTCCGGCCCGAGTGTTTCATCATCAGCAACACCGATCCCAAACTGACGCACAACGTGGCAACCGGTAGCGTCGCCAGCGTGTCGCATTTCGGCGACACGTTGCAGTATGTGGTTCAGACAGGTGCGCGCGACGTGGTCGCCCTGTTGCCTCGGGCGCAAGCACCCAGGGTGGTGCCCGGCGATGCCGTCTGGTGCCACTGGTCTGCCGACGACGTGTACTCATTTGGTGCCGCCCAAGCCGACCTCGTACTGGTCGACCCTGCCGCGGCTGGCTGACGGCACCGAACGCGACTAGAAATCAATCAACCAAATAACCATCAGGGGGCACACTGGATATGGAAGACATCAGAATCCTGGCACCTCGCCAGTTCCACAGTCAGATCATTAGCAGACGTAACTTTCTGGCGCTCGGTGCAGGGGCTGGCCTCGTGCTGGTTGGCTGCGGCGACGACAAGAAGTCGTCGGGGAGCACATCCGCCTCCGACGCAGCGGCACCGAAGGCGTCGGGAACCGTGGCGCTCTACACCTGGGGCGACTACCACGATCCCGACCTGGTTGCCGAAGCAGGTGATGCGCTCGGCATCACGATGAACGTCCAGTTCTACGCATCGAACGAGGAGTTGATCGCCAAGCTCGAAGCCACCCGCGGGAGCAGCGGCTTCGACCTGATCGTGCCGACCGGCCCGTATCTACCGCAGTTGATCTCCAAGGAACTGCTGACCAAGCTCGACAAGTCGAAGATCCCCAACTGGGACAATATCGACGCCGCGTACCTCGGCAAGGGCTGGGACCCTGGCAACGAGTACGCCGTGCCGCGCGACTGGGGCACGACCGGTTTCATGTATGACTCGAGCGTGATCAAGCGGGAACTCAAGACGTGGGGCGACTACTTCGACGCTGCCGCCAACGAGGCAAGCCGCGAGACGTCTGCACTCGACACCACCGACAACATCCTCGGACCATATTTCTGGGCCAACGGGATCAGCTGGAACACCGAGGAGCCGGCCGATCTTGACGCCGCCGAAGAATTCCTCGTCAACGAGTTTGCGCCACATATCAAGGCCTTCGACTCGTATCCGTCGACAGCCCTCGCCGAGGGTGCCTACAACATGTCGATGGCGTGGAACGGCGACGCTCGACAGGCGTACGTGCGGCTCGAGGAGGCTGGACGCGACCCTGAGCCGTGGAAATGGGTCGTCGGAGCCCCTATGACGGAGCTCTGGATGGACCACTACGCGATCCCGGCCGACGCCAAGAACCCAGACGGCTCGTATGCCTGGATCAACTGGATGCTTGAGCCGGAAATCGCCTTCCGCGACCTGTCGTACATCGGATACAACATGACGGTCAAGGGCACCGACAAGCTCGCCGACGACGCCAAACTGCCGCGTCTCGACATGATCTTCATCACCGACGAGCAGTTGAAGAATATGGAAGAGGGCATCATCAGCGACAAGACGCAGAATCGGAAGGTCGAGATCTACAACGCCGTCAAGGCTGCTGCGGGAGCCTGATCCTCCGTGTCGTCGGCTGTAGGTTCATCGGTCGTAGCGCAGGCACCGCAGGCATCGCGGCGCCTGCGCGCACCGAAGTACCTGCTCGCCCTCCCATCGTTCGTCTGGTACGGGTTCTTCTTCGCCCTGCCGGTGCTGTTGATGGTCATCAACAGCTTCGGATACAAGCCCGGCGTCGGTGAGAAGGGATACGTCCGGCTCGACCGATTGAGTTTCGACAATTATCGGGACGTCTGGACCGACGACTTCCGGTCGGTGTTCTTCAGCACGATGAAGATCGCAGGCTCGGCCACACTGCTGTGTGTCCTGATCGGCCTGCCGGTCGCCTACTACATCGCTATCAAGGCTGGTCCGCGCATGAAAGGAATGATGCTGCTGCTAGTGATCGTGCCATTCTGGATGAGCTTCTTCGTGCGCACCTCGGCCTGGAAAATCGTGCTTTCCGAGTTCGGTGTGCTCAACACGTTCATCGTTGATAACGGAATCCTCAACTCGCCGATCGACATCCTCGGCACACGCACCGCAGTGCTGCTGGCGCTGGTCTACAACTATCTACCGCTGATGGTGTTCCCGATATTCGTGTCGTTCGACCGGATCGAGCCAGCCCTTCGCGAGGCAAGCAAAGACCTCGGTGCCGGCCGGATCAGGACGTTCTTCTCGGTCACCGCGCCACTCGCCGCGCCCGGCATTACGGCCGGTGCGATCCTGACATTCATCCCGATGGCCGGCGACTACGTGACCGCCACGATCTTGGGTGGCGCCAAGGGCAATATGATCGGTGCCTCGATTTACAACTTCGCGATTCAGGGCCAGGACGTACCCAAGGGCGCGGCGGCGGCGGCGATCCTGATCATCTTGATCTTGACGATGGTGGCGTCGGCCGGGCTGATTGTGACGCTGGTTCGTTTCATCCTCAAACAACTCCGTCGCGTCGACATCCCGGAGGCGGCATGACCACACCGACGACAACCAAGCCCCCACGCAACCGGCAGCCCCGAGACATCGGCAAATGGCTGACCGCGACGTGGTCATGGCTGGTCGTGATCTTTCTGATGATTCCAATCGGCTTCGTCGTCGCCCACTCGATGAACGGTGGCAACAGCTTCAACATTTGGAAGGAGTTCGGGGGACTGAAGTGGTACCGAGAACTGCTGTCCGATCGCAGCCTGCGGGCGACACTCGTCAACTCGTTCAAGGCTGCGATTGGTTCGACGCTGATCGCCGTCACGATCGGGACTCTGGCTGGCGTGGCGCTCGTGCGCAAGCCAGGCCGATGGACCAACGTGTTCATGCTGCTGCTCCTCTTGGTGATGGTCACACCAGAGGTGATCGACGGTTTTTCGCTGCTGAGCTGGTTCTTCGATCGCGGTTTCAACAGGCCATTCGAGACTGGCGTCCTTGGTATCCGGGGTGGCATGATCCGGCTTTGGATCGGCCACTCGCTGTTCGCGTCGGCGGTCGTCACGCTGATCGTACGAGCCCGATTACAAGGGCTCGACGAATCACTGGAGGAAGCTGCCGCGGATCTGGGCGCACCGCCCGCTCGGGCGTTCCGACAGATCACACTCCCGCTGATGGCACCGGCGCTACTGGCTGGTGCGATGTTGTCGTTCAGCTTCAGTCTCGACAACGTGATCGTGTCGAGCTTCGTCGGTCAGGACTCATCGACGTTTCCGCTCTATCTGCTCGGCACCGTGAAGTCGTCGACGAAACCGAACGTCGGTGCGGGCGGAGTGTTGCTGTTCCTCGTCACGATGCTGTTCGCGTTCGTCACGATCCGGGTACTCCGACGTTCGGGCGACTCGTCGGGAGACATCGCCGCGACGATCGCAGGCGGCTGATCAGGCTTCGACTCGTTCGAGTAAGTCGGCGGCCCGTTGCGTTCCCGGACGCATCCGAATCGCATGCCCCGCGTCGGCAACCCGCTGGCGAAGCGTTGCGTCGCCGAGCAGACGTTCGATCGCACCGCGCATCTGTGTCTCGGTGAAGCGGTATGTGTCGAGCCGGACACCGAAGCCGGTCTCGTGAATTCGCTGGGCATTGTCGTATTGATCCCAAAACAACGGGAGCGCGATCATCGGTTTGCCGAAGTGCAGCGACTCGGTGGTCGTGTTGTTTCCGGCGTGAGTGATCACCAGGTCGACGAGCGGAATCACGTTGGTTTGAGGTACCTGTTGCGCCCCCCACATGTTGTCGGCTAACTCGTAGGCGTCATGCTGCGGGCCCTTCGACACGATGTACCCGTGCCGAGTCCTCGACAACACGTCGATCAGGCGTCGCATCAGTTCAACGTCGGCCGATCCGAGCGATCCGAGCGACAGGTAGATCAGCGCGCCCTCGCGATCGTTCAGTTGCTCGGGTATCTCAAACGGATCATCGGTCGCGCGAACCGACGAGTCAAGTCGATGCCAGGTGTCGGGCAGCGGCCGCTCGCCTGTGTAGTCGATGACTTCGGGGTAGAGGTAGAGGTTGAGGTGCTCGCTCTGATGAATGAAATCGAGATCGGCGAGCGCTGGCGCACCGCACGAGCGGACCCACTCGTCGTACTCGGTCCAAATCTCACGATGCGTCGAGTCGTATTCAGCGCGGAACTCCGCCCAACCGGTGCGATCGGCGACCGGATAGCCCGAGAATACGGGGGGCACGTCGGGGCCGCGGACCTCAAGCGGGTTGCACGACATCATCCGCACGAACGGCACGCCGTCGGTGACGAGTGCCGGGAAGCAATTGACGTTGTCCTCGATCACTACGTCTGGACGCGACCGGTCGAGAATCTCTCGTAACTGCGGTTCGCAGTACCGCGCTCCGTCGATCAGTGCTTGCCAGGTCGGCTGGATGAAGGTCGACAATTGTTCAATCGTCGGCTTGCAGAACTCGGGCGCTGTGTCGCGGATGAAGTCGGTCCAGAACTGTCCGGCATCCGGCGCAAGTCCGTTCGGGTCGGGTTCCGGCGGCGGAGCGAGATCGACAAGATCCTCCTCGAAGCCAAGTGCTTCGAGCTTGCCAGCCCACGAACGCTCCGCAGCGAACACGACGCGGTGGCCGCGTTCACGCAAGACCTTTCCGATCCCGATGCAGTTGTTGGTCGGGCCGTAAGCGCTCTCCGGCATGAACAGGAAAGTCCGGGATTGGGTCATGGCGAACCTCTCGACGTCGAATTCACCGCGGGCTCCGCCACGGTGAAGAATGGTGCGATGATACGCACGTTGATCAATCCCGCCAGCGGTTTGACGATCGACACGGTTGCCGACTCAACGTCAGCCGAGATCGAGACTCGGGTGTCGGCCGCGGCCGACGCCGGGAACGATTGGGGGCGCGCGCTGGCGTCTCAGCGGGCGCTCGTGCTGCACCGGCTCGCCGATCTGGTTGAACGTCACGCCGACGAACTCTCGCGTCTCGATGTCGACGAGACAGGCAAGCCATGGACGGTGATGCGCGACGGCGAGCTGCCGTTCGCGGTCGACAATCTGCGCTTCTTCGGGTCAGCGGCGCGATCGTTGCACGGAACAGCAGCGGGCGAATTCAGCGCCGGCTACACATCGATGCTCGTGCGTCGCCCGGCGGGCGTGGTGGCGGCGATCACGCCGTGGAACTTTCCGTTCGTGATGGCGGTCTGGAAGGTCGGCGCTGCGCTGGCGGCGGGGTGCACGGTCGTGCTCAAGCCGGCACCTGCCACACCCCGATCTTCGATTCGATTCGCTGAGTTGGCGATCGAGGCGGGGCTTCCGGCAGGAGCGTTCTCGGTGGTTACCGGTGGAGCGGAGGTCGGCGAGGCGCTTGTCGCACATCCCGGTATCGACATGATCGCCTTTACCGGCTCGACAGGTACTGGGCGGAGGATTATGCGACTCGCTTCTCGACGCCCGATCCGGGTGCAGCTCGAACTCGGTGGGAAGGCACCGCTGTTGGTGTTCGCCGATGCCGACCTCGGTGCCGTGGCGGGCGCAGCAGGATTGGCGGCCACCTATAACTCCGGACAGGACTGCACGGCGGCAACCAGGGTCTACGTCGAGGCGGCATCGCACGACGAGTTGGTCGACGCGCTTCGGGAGACGATGTCGACCATCACCATCGGCGGACCTGACGAGACGGCGGCCGACATCGGGCCACTGATCAGTGCCGAACACCGTGACCGGGTCGACGGCTTCGTGCGTCGCGCTCAGCGCGCTGGTGCGCAGGTGATCTACGGCGGAACCGCTCCTGATCGGCCTGGTTGGTTCTACACGCCGACCCTGATCGTCGGGGCCGAACAGGACTCAGAGATCGTCCAAGACGAGATCTTCGGGCCGGTGCTCACGGTGGTGCCGTTCACCGACGAACGACACGCGATCACGCTCGCCAACGATTCTCGTTACGGGCTCGCCTCATCGGTGTGGACATCGCAGGTCGAACGTGGTCTGCGCGTCGCCCATCAGATTCGGGCTGGCGTGACATGGGTCAACGATCACTTGCCGATCGCCAGCGAGATGCCCCACGGAGGTCGTGGTGCCTCCGGCTTCGGGAAGGACATGGGGCACGACTCCGTGCTTGAGTTCACACACGGTCATCATGTGATGGTCAAACACGCCGAGCCGGTCGAGCGCAGCGGATTCCGCCCCGCATGACCGACGAGGCGCTCCCGACCGAGGGGCGATCGGCGGCGGTAGCGCGGCGGGTGGCACCCGATCGTGTCGGCGATGGCGACGAACGCGTGATCACGGCCGACTGCACGAATCATTGCGTCGTGGTTGACGAGGCGGTCTTCGTCAAATGGCTCACGCCGCCTCAACCGATACCCCACGCCGGTCTTGGCGTGATCGCCCATCTGCATCAGGTCGGTTTCGATTCGATGCCCGAATTGCTCGGGGTCGACACCTACGAAGGTCTCGTGACGGCGTTGTTGTTCGAGCACCTGCCAGGTGCCCGCGACGGCTGGGAGTGGTTGCTCGAGCAGGCGCTCGACTATGCAGATGGAGTCATCGACACCCGCTATGTGATCGCCTCGGCAGTTCGGATCGGTGTGATCGGGGCTCGGCTCCACGCCGCCCTGGCGACATCCTCGTCCACGTTCCCCGATCCCGTTGGCACGGTGGATCGCAGCGTCGAACGAAGCCGCTGTCTCGCCCTCCTGGACGAGGCGACCGGCGTGGTCGACGATCCGGTCGCCAAGCAAGTGCTCGACACCTGCGCCGTCCGACTTCGCGCTGCGATCCAATCGATTCCGGACGGATTCACGCCAGCGGTCACGTTGCACGGCGACCTCCACGTGGGACAAATACTCGACTCGGATGGCCGACTCGTCGTCATCGACTTCGATGGCAACCCGATGCTCGGTGCGGCGGATCGAAGTGGCCATCGCCCGGCGGCGGTCGATCTCGCGTCTTTGGTGCAGTCGGTCGATCACGTCGTGCGTATGGCCCAGAAGCGCCGCCCGGAACAAACCGAGATGCTCGACGAACTTGCCACCGAGGCCACCGAGGCCACCATCGCCGGGTACCGCGACGCTCTGGCCGACGCTGGGTTCGACGATCTACTCGACGACGCGCTGCTCCGTCCGTTGCGCGCCGCCCAGGAGTTACATGAACTGCTCTACGCCGTCCGCCACCTTCCGAGATGGTCGTATGCACCGACAGCAACACTGCGAGCGATGTTCGCAGTACGTGGGTCGGCAGCATGAACGCCGTCGATTTTCGGGCCGATCTCGATCAGATCGAGTCGGCACTCAACCGACTCGCCGACAGCGTCGCTGACGGATCGATCGGCTGGCCTACTGATCTCGGCGGAAAGCGGCTGTTGCTGATCGGAATGGGTTCGTCGTACTTCGCTGCCGACGTCTGTGCGAGGAGGTTACGGGTCGCCGGGCTCAACGCCGTCGCAGAACTGGCGTCGGTGGTTGCATCTTGGCCGCCGTCGCCCGACCTGGTGGTGATCGCGATTTCGGCCAACGGCGGCTCAGGCGAGACGTTGGCGGCGGTCGAGTCGCACATCGGCATCAGTCAAGTGATCGCGTTGACCAACCGGATCGATTCTGAACTGGGATTGCGAAGCGACCTCGTGATCGACATGTGCGCGGGCGTCGAGACGGGCGGCGTGGCGTGCCGAAGCTTCCGGAACACGATCGGGTCGCTGCTAGCGCTCGAAACGCGCTTGGTCGGAGGCATCGACGCGGTCGCGACCTTGCGGCGAGCCGCTGCTGCCAGCACCGATCTACTCAATCGATCGGAGGTGTGGCTCCCGCCCGTACTCGACGCTCTGGCCAGCCCTGACGGAGCGTGGTTTCTAGCCCCCGCCGAGCGGTTGTCGTCGGCGCTGCAAGGAGCATTGATGGTGCGGGAGGGTCCCCGCCGCTGGGCCGCCGGTTCCGAGACCGGCAACTGGAATCATGTCGATGTCTATCTCACGAAGACCCTCGACTACCGAGCGGTGGTATTCACCGGATCGCGCTACGACGCTGAAGCGGCGCGCTGGATGTCAGAGCGTGGTTCGACCAGCGTCGCCGTCGGCGGCTCGTTCCCCGGAGCCCGTTATGCGATCCGCTACTCCGGCGACCACGAGACCGCCGTCGCCCTGCTGACCGAACCGCTCGTGGCCGAGTTGACCGCCTACACCTGGTGGGCAGAGTGAACGTTTGGTGTCTGACACCAAACGTTCAGTACGGCGATTCGACGTCGCCCATTTCGACGTAGACACTCTTGATCTGGCTGTAGTGGTCGAGCGCTGCATGACCGTTTTCTCGGCCGATGCCGGAATGTTTTACACCGCCGAACGGCATTGCGATCGGGGTCAGGTTGTACGTGTTGATCCAGCAGGTGCCAGCCTCCAGACGGTTGATCACTCGATGACCGCGTTGGATGTCTCGAGTGAACACACCGGCAGCGAGCCCGAACTGAGTGGCGTTGGCACGTTCGATCACTTCGTCCTCGTCGTCGAAGACGAGAACCGACATCACCGGACCGAAGATTTCCTCCCGGGCAATTCGCATGTCGTCAGTGACGTCGGCGAACACAGTCGGCTGCACGAACAGACCGTCCGGCAGTTCTTCGACGCTCGCCTCCGCTCCCCCGGTGACGCACCTCGCTCCGCCGTCGTGACCAATCTGCAAGTACTCAAGAACTCGTCGATACTGGCGTTCGTTGACGAGCGGACCCATCTGCGTTGACTCTTCGAGCGGATCGCCAAGCCGGATCAGTTCGGTGCGGGCGACGAGCCGTTCGAGGAAGTCGTCGATCACCGAACGATTCACGAATACCCGCGTGCCATTCGAGCAGATCTGACCAGCTGAATAGAAGTTCCCGAGAATCGCTCCCGAGACGGCATTGTCGATGTTGGCGTCGTCGAACACGATGATCGGTGATTTACCGCCGAGTTCAAGGGTGACGTGCTTGAGCCCTTCGGCGGCACCGGCCATCACCCGCTCCCCTGTCGCTACCGAACCGGTCACCGAGACCTTGGCAACACCCGTGTGACGCACGAGTGCCGCGCCGACATCGCCTGCACCTTGCAGAACGTTGAACACGCCATCCGGCAACCCGGCTTCAGTGAAGATCTCCGCCAACTTGAGCGCCGTCAGCGGTGTGACTTCGGATGGCTTGAAGATCATCGAGTTGCCGGCGGCCAGCGCCGGTGCCACCTTCCAACAGGCAATCTGGATCGGGTAGTTCCACGCACCGATACCAACGCAGACCCCGAGCGGTTCACGACGTGTGTACGCGAACGACCCGCCAAGGTCGATGTAGTCACTGGTGGCGTTGGCGATCAGCCCGCCGAAATACTCCAGGCAGTCGGCACCCGACGAGGCATCAGCAACGAGCGTCTCCCGCAACGGCTTCCCCGTGTCGAGCGTCTCCAGCACCGACAGCTCGTGGTTGCGCGATCTGATGATGTCAGCTGCTCGCCGGAGCACCCTCCCGCGCTCGGTGCCTGACATCGCCGACCAGACGACGAAGCCGGCCTGTGCGGCATCCACGGCCTGTTCGATCAACGCCGAATCGGCCGAGCGAACCGTGGCAATTAATTCCTGTGTCGCCGGATAACGACTCTCGATGACCGCCCCAGACGACTCGACGTAGTGTCCACCGACGTAGTGACTGGCGATCGGTTGCGCTCGAGGTTCGGACACCTCAGGTGGCCCCGTCGAGGCTGACGATCGAACGGTAGAGGTCAGGGCGACGGTCCCGGAAGACTCCGTGTCTCACCCGTTGCGCGGCCAACAGGTCAAGATCGAACGTTGCCGTCAGCACCGCGGTCGACTGGCGGTCGGCCTCGGCAACGATTGCGCCGGTGTTGTCGGTGATGAACGACGTCCCGTAGAACGTCACGTCATTCGTGCCACCCGTTTCCGTCCCGACCCGATTGGAGGCGACAACGGGAATCAGGTTGGCGGCAGCGTGTCCTTGCATCGTGCGTTGCCAGTGTCGACTCGTGTCGAGATCGGGGTAGGGCGGCTCCGACCCGATCGCCGTCGGATACAACAGCAATTCGGCACCTTGCAACGTCAACTCGCGAGCGACCTCAGGGAACCATTGGTCCCAACAGATGCCCAGCCCGATCCGACCGAAGCGAGTGCTCCAGACCTTGAAACCAGTATCGCCCGGCGAAAAGTAATACTTCTCCTGATAGCCCGGGCCGTCGGGAATGTGCGACTTCCGATACACCCCAAGCACCAAGCCGTCGGCGTCGATCATGGCGACCGAGTTGAAATGCGCCGGCCCGGCACGTTCAAAGAATGAGACCGGCAACACTATTTCCAACTCGGAAGCGAGTGCCTGAAATCTGGCGATGACTGGGTTGCCCTCGAGCGGTCGCGCCCATTCAAAGAAACGTTCGTCCTGATAACGACAGAAGTACGGCGATTCGAACAACTCCTGCAACAGCACGACGTTGGCCCCGCGCGAAGCGGCCTCACGAACCAGCAGTTCCGCCCCGTCAAGATTCGCGGAATGATCAGCCGAACAAGCCCGCTGAGTAGCCGCAACAGTCACAGGTCTCACACGATCAACTGTACCCCCGAACCGCAGAGGGAGCAGTCAAAGCGAAGCGGAGGCCAGTCCTGTCCGTGGCCACCAGAAACTGCCCACTGGCAGCCAACAGATCCTTCGTAATGCTCCCAGCAGCCCTCGAAACGGTCGCCGCGCGGGTGATGATCCTCGCTGGATTCAGCTTGCTTGGATCTTGATCTCGATGTCAACGCCAGCCGGAAGCTCGATCCGCTGGAGCGAATCGATCGTCTTGGCGTTGGGGTTGACGATATCGATCAGTCGTTTGTGGACTCGCATCTCGAAGTGCTCCCGCGACGTCTTGTCAATGTGTGGTCCCCGAATGACCGTGTAACGATGCTTGTCGGTCGGGAGCGGGATCGGCCCGCGCACGGTGGCGTCGGTCCGATTCACCGTCTCGACGATCTTCTTCGTCGATTGGTCGATGATCTCGTGATCGAACGCCTTGAGGCGGATTCGAATGCTTTGTGCCATGTCAATGTTCTCGATTCAGTTTGCGATTGGTTGGAAACGTCAGGTCACTTGAGGATTTTGACGACGCGGCCGGCGCCGACCGTGCGACCGCCCTCACGGATCGCGAACCGAAGTCCCTCATCCATCGCGATCGGCTTACCCAACTCAACCGTCATCATCACATTGTCACCAGGCATCACCATC
>JANOTN010000505.1:0-3089 GCA_031416375.1 Ilumatobacteraceae bacterium | reverse complement strand
GCGATCGGTGGATCGAGGCCCGTCGAACTGCACTCCGAAGACGTGATGGTATAGCGGTATACGAACTGGACGGGACAGACGGACTGGACGGACGGTTTTGCGGACTGTGGAGTACTGCAGGGCACTGGACGGACTGTAGGGACGGTCTGCATCACCTTTTTTTTTGCCAAGGTGAGGGTCGCGAGTTCGAATCTCGTCATCCGCTCCAACAAAACACCAGGTCAACGGCCCTTTTAGGGCCGCTGATCTACATTTTCGGCTTGCGTGCTACACCCTTCCAGTATACCATCGGGTGAAATAAGGCCCCGAAAGTCGTGTCGTCAGGCAGGCAAATGGCCCAAAATGTAAAGCGTCAAACTTCATCTGGCTCGGCTTCCAGCGCGAACCTTCCGAGAGCGAAGGGGAGTCGTGGCGTGTTCCCGGTGCGCCCAGGAGTGTGGCGGGTCGACATCGAACTTCCCCGCGACAAGGGGGTCACGACATGCCGACCCGCGTGAACCGTTTGTGTGCGTCGCGTTGCGACCCCGGAAGGGCCACTGCCGTTGTCGTGCTCGTGGTGCTTGGTGTGGCTCTACTCGGCAGCCTCCTGGGCTACCTCGTACTCCAGGGACCAGATGATCCGGCGGCGTCCCCTCACTCGACTTCTGGCTTGACAGTCGCAGCCAGTCAAACGTCGGGACCAGATCCACCAGTGGCGACCTCGAGCGACGATGCCGCTGTGTCGACCAGTCAGGCTGCGCCAGCGTCAACGGTGTCGCCGAGGGACGCTTGTACCACTGATGAACCGCTTGCGCCCCCGTTCCTCCTCGACGGCACGCCCCCCGGTACCCCAAACGTAAAGCTCAGTAGCGGGGGAGACATCGTCGCGTGGGGCGTCGGGACCGAACAGGAAGTTCGCCAGTTCCTGGGCGTGACCATTTCTGCAGACCTCATCGACTCCTCCATGGAGCCGTTTCGGAGCGCAGCGATCGACATCGGTGTGATACCGGTTGGCGACGATGATACCGGCGACATTCTGCTTGACGTTCGTGACAACGTGACGGGCTGCATACGTCGTTATTCGGTTGGGCCTGGAGTAAGGGTTCAGGCAGCGCGGTCTTATGCCGCTGCATGGTTAGCCGCTCCCCGCTAAGCTTGCGATTAAACCTCCGTGTCGGGTTGTGAGACGTTCAGGTCCAGTCTTCGGTGGTGTTGGCGATGTCGAGTGAGAGTGCTTCGAGTTCGGCGGTGAGGGCTCGGACCTGGTCACGTCCGGATCGCGTTCCAACCGGAGAGCACGCTCGCCGACGGTCCGGCCATCGCTCGTCTCATGGGTGGTCGAGGGAAGCTCGTCGCGCTCCCAGACGTGCCCTACCGACACGGCAAGTTGATCGAATGGGTCGGCGACGGTCGCCGCTGGGCCTTGACCGGAAGCCCCAACCTCTCCTCGGCTGCGCTGCTCCGCAGTGTTCGGCAAGGACGTCGAACTCGGCGTCATCTCTCTGATTCCAGACTCGCTGATGCCTAGCCCCCGCCAGGACGACATGGCTGTCATGCAGCAACCTGTGTTTCGCCGGCCCGCTGACACCCCCCGGCCCAGCGATGTGATCCTCGCAGCTATTCGCGTCGATGCTGGCGTCCAGGTCACCCTGGCGAGACCGCTCTCTCGCGTCGGCTTGATCGAGTTCTCGCACCCCGACGATCCCCCCGAGCGATGGCGTAGCGGGAGCCCTGCCGCAGCCGGCATATCGGAGCTGCCATCGGTGACGACCCGGTTGGGCCTGGGTTTGGCATCGGAGCGGAGTTCGTCGCCCTTCTACAGTCGCTTGGTGGTTTCATTGATGTCGATCAGTACTGGCTCGATTCGGGTGAGTAGCAGTAATCGGGCCGACGCGTCGGGTATCTACGACCCGCACCGAGCGTTGTCGTGTCGGCCCCGACGAAGCGAATTGAGTCGCCCCGGGTTTGATGCAGTGCTCATACCGTGGCTTTGGAGGCTGCGGGGAAGGTGATTCCTTCCCGGCGTCGCGCCGTTCATCGTCACAGTCCGCGACGCGATGGGTCCGGATGCGTTTGACGCGGCCTACAGCGCGGGCGCACGACTCGGCCCTCGAACCGCCGGCGAACTCGCCCACCAGCTCATCGCCCGAGCCTGCGCTGACCATCAGAACATCAACACCTGACGGTGAGAGTGAGAAGCTTGGTGGGGCTGCCGACCTCGTTTCTGGCCGGGTGAGAGGCGAAGGTCATCGCACCAGGTGGCGGACCTGGTCGATGACGCGCTGCGCCGCGGCCAAAAGCACCTCCGCCTCGATCGCGCCGAGATCGGGAAGGTCGGCTGCATAGCGACCATCGATGACCCACGGGTCGAGGATGTCGAGATCCTCGGGGTCGATGTCTGGCGCGGCGCCTGGTGGGTAGCTCGCGTGTAACTGGCTCAACCCGTGGATCTTGGGAACCGCGGAATTGGCAGCGAAGAGGCCCGCCTTGAGTGCCTTCTCGGCAGCCTGCTGTGACAAGAACCCTGCGATTCGGAGGACAGCGGATCCGTCTCGGAGTAGGACGCCTGCAGCGATCAGGTCCTCTTCGGCCAGGCGGAACCAGCGCTGTGCTGGAGATGGCTCGGTATCAGGCGGCCGGTCGCTCATAGACCACGGAGCCACGGTGGCCAGGTTCGAATTCTGTGCTGCCCGGAAGGTTGCAGTTGCGAGCGAAGTCGTTGACGCTGGTCACGAGTAGATCATGTGGAGCGGCGATCGCTCTGGCGGCACGGCGAAGCTCGACCATGAGCCTGCGCCGGTCGGCGAGCGGGGCGTGGCCGAGCACGACGAGGAGGTCGATGTCGGAGTCAGGTCCATCGGTTCCATCAGCTACCGAGCCGAACAAGACGACTTTCTCCGGATCGAATGCGCTCACGATGACATTGACGAGGTCGGGTACCCACTCGATCAAGGAGCGCCCGGCCCACATGGCGCGGTTGTCGCGCACTGAGTAGGTGACCTGATCCATGAGCACAGAGTACCGGATCCGTGCTCGTCTGGCCGGACGCGTATCCGGCGAGGCGATGGTATAGCGGTATACGAACTGGACGGATCAGACGGACTGGACGG
>JANOTN010000504.1:0-4635 GCA_031416375.1 Ilumatobacteraceae bacterium | reverse complement strand
CGCCGCCAGACCGCTCTTCAACACACTGATTGCGGAGGCCGGCTGCTCACCTGCGTCATCGCTAGGCAGGTGATTCGGTTCAGTCGATCGCGGCAACCAATCAGGCGACGAACCCCAGAACTCTTGGGTCACGTCGTCGGTTTCGGAGGCCTCGGCGTCGAAGATCTGTCGGGTTGGTTGGCGTCGCATGATGAGGAGTGGTCTCGGATCACGGATCGGAGACCCCTAAGGTCTAGTCGCTCCGTAACTCAACTGCAACATCAACGTCATGAAACCGCAATCAAATGACAGTCGTGTGACTTGCCGAGCGGTGTCGGTCACGACGCCAATCGTGCCGGGCGAGCGACGCCGTTGGCATCTCCCGCCCGGCTCGACCGGCTGGCGGAGAGGGAGGGATTTGAACCCTCGGACCACCTTACGGCGGTCTCCGCATTAGCAGTGCGGTCCATTCGACCGGGCTCTGGCACCTCTCCGAGGTGAGTGGAGTCTAGAGCGTTATCCTGTCGAACGGAACGGTGGCAGAGTGGCCAAATGCATCCGCCTTGAAAGCGGAAGGGTGTCAAAGCCCCGGGGGTTCAAATCCCTCCCGTTCCGCTGATGGGTTCAGGGACGTTCACCGACGTCCATGGAGAACTCTCTGACCGGGTGATATGCACACCATCGACAATCGACGTGCATCCTCGTTCATGGAGCGTTACTCTCACGGTTACTCTCAACGCGGTTCTGAGAGCTACTCAAGGAGGTCGTCCGATGCCGAAAGCGCCCCGTGGCAAGCGAGTCATCGACCCGGCCACCGACTCGTTTCGCGTCGTCAACAAAGCGCCCAACGGCGAAGCGGGACCGTACTTCGATCGAGTGCGCAGTGTTTGGGTTGCCCCGTGGCGGAAGGCCGACGGTCGGGTCGGTCGTCCCACAGGAAAAACTCGGGCGCTCGCAGAGGCCTCGCGAGACCGCCACATCGCGAAGGCCGCCGAGGCGGAAGCGTTCGGTTCGCTATCGAACGGGTTCACTGCGGACTCGACCGTCGCAGAACTCGCGGAGTGGTGGCTGCATCATGTCGCCAGACATCGCGTCCGCCCAACTTCGCTGGCCACGTATCGCAAGCGCGTGGACGTGATCTCGGCCAGGCTTGGGTCTGTCCCGGTCCGCCGTCTCCGTCCTGAGCAGGTCGCTACGTTCGTCTCGGACCTCGTCGACAGCGGCTCGCCATCGCGTGCCCGGGACATGCGCGGGCTGCTCGTACAAGTGATCGACCAAGCGGTGGAACTCGGCCTCGCGAGGGACAACGTGGTCCGCAAGGTCAAGACGCCGAAAGTGCCCTCAACCGTACGACGAACGATCACACCGGACGAGACGCATCGTCTGCTTGCCGCGGCCGACGAGCGCATCGTCGCCGCGATCGCGTTGTGCTACTTGCAGGGTTGGCGCATCAGCGAAGCACTCGGACTCGCCTGGCACGACATCGACTTCAACGCCGGAACCGTTCACGTTCGGCGCGCCTCGTCGTACCTCGACGGAGTCGGGATGTCACTCGGACCGACCAAGACCAGACACGCCACTGCCGCCCAGTCGCTCTCGCCGACCGTGCTCGAGCTGCTGCGAGCACGCCGGCAATTGCAGGAGCGCGATAGTGCCCGGCTCGGAGGTGAGTGGCCGACAGTCGAGTACGAGGATCAGCAGATCGACCTGGTGTTCAGATCGGCGACCGGACGTCCGACCCTGCGCCAGCACGTAGACGCCGCGACCCGCGAGGCCGCCAAACGTGCCGGGCTCGACCCCAAAGGCCTCGGAACCCACACCGGTCGACGATCAGTCGTAACAAACCTATTCGCCTCCGGTTCGCTCGACCTCGAAGACGTCGCCCGGTTCGTCGGCCACAGCGACACGGCAACGACACGTGGGTACGTGCAGCACGAGGGAGACCGACCGCGACGCGTCAGTGAGAGAGCGTTCGAGTTGCTTGATTCAGAAGTGTCGCGCCAGCGTCGACCCGCCGCCGATACCTGAGCGACGCCAGCACGGCTGAGGGCGTGGGGTGTCGCGAGCGACTACCCGAAGGGGTGGGGTCATCGAACGAACGAGATGACGCCGGCGCACGAGGAGAACCGCGATGACGATGACGGACGCCGAGGCCACTATCGCCAGCGATGGATGTCGCCTCCTGACGATCGACGCAGCGGCAGATTTCCTCGCCATCAGCCGGGGTGCCGTGTACCACCTTCTCGACCGCGGCGAGATGACGTCGATCCACATCGGACGCTCACGCCGAATCGCGCTCTCCGAGCTGAGACGCTTCGTTAGCAGCTGCGGGCAAGCGGCGCCGACCGTGGCAACCTGACCCGCGCATTCAAGTGTCGCGATCACAGATTGCGGCGGTCATGCGGATCCGCCCCGTTCGCGGCCACCGAGGACCGCCCACTCACGGCCAGCCTATCACTCTTGGCCGTCGCATTCTGTGGGCGGGTCGAGAAATCGCGCAAGTGGCGTCAGTTCGCCAGCGGTGTGCGGGTTCCGGCGGCCAGCGAACCCGATGGGGTGCGCGCCGTGAGCCGGCGTTTGGGGACACACCTTTCGGATGCGCTGTCGTCGCGACTCCGACCCGTGTCCGGACGTTTAGTGGCGTCCGGCGAGACCGTCAGAACAATTGCTTGCGTTCGAGTGAAGCCAATTTAACGATGACGATGTTCGCTGCAGTCTGACGCAGTTAATACCGGGCATGTGCTCGGGACCCAACCGGAAGGAAGCCCATGCCTGCCACCATCAGCACTCTGGAAGCGAGCAACAACCTGTTCGTTCTCGGCGAAACATTGCGCCCGTTGCTCACCAACGCGATGGGTTCGTCACTCGAGATCTTCGACACGAAAGGCCCCGCGAACTCGGGGCCACCTGTGCACTTCCATCCGTGGAAGGAGGTGTACGTCGTGCTCGAGGGTGAGCTCGAAGTGACCGTCGAAGGAGAGTCACAGATCATCGGCCCGGGCGCGTTGGCGCACGTCCCTGCTGGAAATCAGCACGGCTATCGCAATGTCACTGAGGATTGCCATTTCCTCACGATCGTCACCAAGGGCCACGCGGCAGAGTTCTTCACCCAGGTCGCGGCAGAAGTGGAGATGTCGCCACCCGACATCGCCGGTGTCGTGCGGGTGGCGAAGATTCATGACATCGAGTTCGTGATGTGAGCGCCACACGCCACTACGACAGCCCGCGACGACAGGCGCAGGCGGCGGCGACGCGAACGTCGATCGTCGAGGCGTTCGTCGAGCAGCTCTCCGAGCCCGGGCGAGACACCCTGTCGCCGAGCGACGTCGCAAAGCGAGCTGGCGTGTCGACCAGAACCGTGCACGCGTACTTTCCCAACGCTGAGAGTCAGATCGAAGCGGTCGGCGCCTGGTGCGATCAGCAGTTTTACGGCAGCGGCGTGGAAGTGGCGCACGGCCCCGACGATCTTCCTCGCTACTTTCGCGAGATCCACGCCTCGGTCCTGGCAACGCCACACACCCGGGTGCTGGCACTCACATTGCTCAAATGGCCCGAACTCCGACAGAAACGGCGCGCCGTGCGGCTCGACGCCATCCGCCGATCAGTCGCCGCGATCGGCGCTCCAGCACGAGCCACCGAGGACGCCACCGCAATGCTGCTGGGCCTCTCCGGTCTCGATGCTTCGTGGCCGCTCCACGAGCTCTACGGGCTCCCCATCGACCGCATCCCCGATGTGATCGCCAACACCGTGCGACTCATCGTCGACCAACTCCGCACCCAAGTCGTTGAACCGACCGGGCAACGACGAACCCCAGCCATCAAACCCTCAACGAGAACGGACCCGACGTGAACTACTACACCCAGATCTCCTGCAATCCCACGACCGCCGACTGGATCCCGGGATACATGGACACGATCCCGGCCCTGATCGCCCACCACGGCGGCCGCTACCTCTACCAGACCACCGACTACGTACGCATCGAGGAGACCAGCACCGCTCCCGGCCTGGTCGTGCTCATCGAGTGGCCCGACAAGGCCGCCGCCGAGAACTTCTACAACGACCCCGCCTACGAACCCCACAAGCGAGCCCGCCAAGATGGATCGGCCACCGACATGTACCTGATTCCCGGGGCCGCGTAGCTGCCACAGCGCACCGCCAGGCAGTCTGCGACCACGATCCACAACGGCGAGTCGCGGCGTCGTCGCGTCGCTCAGCCGGCGTTGGAGGGCAGTCGGGGCGTGCTGGCGCCGCAGCGCGTTCTGGGACACGCCGTGGACGCCGCTACCGGGAGCAGAACGCCGGATCAGGGCTGACGTGCAGTGATCAGCCAGGCGGCGGATCCCAGAAGCACACCGTCGGCCGTGTCATTGGCATGGATGCGCCTACGGAGCTCGGCGAGCGACTCTTCGCGGCTCGCGTCGTCGAGGCCTTCAGTGAGGCCGCGGACGAACCCCATCTCGGCGACGAACTCCCACGCTTCCCCGGCCGTACCTCCGAGCCGTATCGGCGCCGAGATGGAGGTCAGGTGAGCGTCGGCGAACCCGGCCTCGCGCAGCAAGGTGGTGACGGCCTCGGCGTCGGCGAGCCCGAACGGTCCCGGCGCGCCTGCCGGCGGTGCCGGCAGATTGCGACCGGCGTCGAGCGCGTCGAAGAGC
>JANOTN010000503.1:0-4796 GCA_031416375.1 Ilumatobacteraceae bacterium | reverse complement strand
CCCATCGCCTGCTCCTCGGACAGACCCCTGCTTTGGAGGTAGAAGATCTGCTCGTCGGCGATCTTCGACACCGTCGCCTCGTGGCCGATCTGGGCGTCGCGTTCGCCGACTTCCATGTACGGGAGCGTCTTCGAGACGGAGTCCTCGTCGAGGATCAGCGCATCACACTGCACGTGACTCTTGCAGCCGGTGGCACCCTCGTCGACGCGAACGAGACCGCGGTAGGTCGTGATGCCACCGTCCTTGCTGATCGACTTCGACACGATCTTCGACGACGTGTTGGGAGCAGCGTGGACCATCTTCGCGCCGGCATCCTGATGCTGACCCTTCCCCGCGTAAGCAACGGAAAGAACCTCACCAGTAGCCCCTTCACCAACTAAATAGACAGCCGGATACTTCATAGTCAGCTTAGAACCAATATTCCCGTCGATCCATTCCATATGACCGCGAGCTTCAACGCGGGCTCTTTTGGTCACCAGATTGTAGACATTTGGTGACCAGTTCTGAATTGTCGTATAGGTCACGCGGGCGTCGGCCTTGACGATGATTTCGACTACGGCGGAGTGGAGTGAATCGCTGGTGTACACCGGGGCCGAACAGCCTTCGATGTAGTGGACCTGCGAGCCTTCGTCAGCGATGATCAGCGTTCGCTCGAACTGGCCGGCGTTCTCTGCGTTGATCCGGAAGTAGGCCTGCAACGGCATCTCACATTCGACACCCGGCGGTACATAAATAAAAGATCCGCCCGACCACACGGCCGTGTTCAATGATGCGAACTTGTTGTCACCGGGAGGAATTATGGTACCGAAGTACTCCTTCACCAGGTGCGGATATTCACGTAACGCCGTGTCCATATCGCAGAACAGAATCCCCTGCTCCTCCAATTCGACACGATTCTTATGGTATACAACTTCACTTTCGAACTGGGCGGTGACACCGCTGAGGTACTTGCGTTCGGCTTCGGGGATGCCGAGCTTTTCGTACGTGCGCAGAATCTCTTCAGGGAGTTGGTCCCACTCGTCGACCTGCTCACCCTTCGGGCGCAGGTAGTAATAGATGTCCTGGAAGTCGATGTCGGGCATGTTGACGGCGAACCATTCGGCCATCGGCTTCTTGTCGAACAACTTGAGGCTGCGCTGACGGATCTCGGTCATCCAGCGCGGCTCACCCTTCCACCACGAGATCTGCTCGACGACGCCTGGATTGATGCCCTTGACAGGGTCGAATGCGTACTCGACCTCGTCGTTCCATCCGAGGTCGTACTTGGTGAGATCGAGATCGAAACTCGTCATGATCAGCTCCGGCGTGGGGGTCGCGAGATTTCCACTACCGCCATAGTAACAATCCAGTCAACCAAGGGCACGTCGAGGAGCAGAGAGTTCGCCCGGATCACACGAATCAAGTCAGGCGGCGGCCTGATCAGCGGTCTCAGCGACGCGCTCGATCTCGATGAAGATGCATTCTCCGGGGCACACTTCAGCGGCTTTGATGACTGCGTTCACGTCCCGATCCGACACCCAAGCCAGACTTCCCGAGCTCCCTGGGTCATTCAGCACCGAACCACCTTGAGCGACGTAGGCGATTCCGTCCTCAAGCTGCACGAACACGTCGGGGCAGTGATCGAGGCACAGACCGTCGCCGGTGCAAAGGTCTTGGTCAATCCAGACGCGCATGTCGCCGGTCAAGCTAGCGCCTACCCTGCAGACTGTGTCTGAGCCAACCGCGAAGAAAGTCCCACACACCTGGAGCCGATCGACCGGAGATGTCGACGACCCATTCGCCTGGTTGCTTGACCGCGACGACCCCGACACTGTCGCATACCTCGAAGCCGAAAACGCCCACGCCGAAGCCTGGTTCGAAGGCAACAGCGAATTACTCGACGAGCTGTTCCAGGAAATCCGGTCGCGAGTACAAGAGACTGACACGTCGGCGCCTGTCCTTTCAGGCGGTTGGTACTACGTCGGTCGAACCGAGGAAGGCCAGTCGTATCCGATTCATTGCCGCGGCCGATCGGCCGACGCGGCATCTGATCAACTGGTCCTCGATCAGAACGCAGAAGCCGAAGGCCACGAGTTCTTCGACCTCGGCGCCTTTGAAGTCAGCCCTGACCACAAGTCGCTGGCGTGGTCATCTGACACCAACGGCGACGAGCACTACACCCTGCGGATTCGCGACATCGAGACTCAACGCGACAGCGACGACGAATTGCACGACACCACGTGGGCAGGCGTTGCTTGGTCCAAGGACGGCTCACAACTGTTGTACGTAGAAGCCGACGAGATGGAGCGCCCCTACCGGGTCATGCGGCACCGGCTGGGAACCCCGCAGTCCGACGATGTTGAGGTCTACGTCGACCACGATGGACGCTTCTACGTCGGGGTCGGTATGACGAGGAGCGAGCAATGGATCGTGATCCATTCCGCGAGCAAGTTGTCGTCGGAGAACTGGTTGTTGCCGAGCGACGACATCGAGGCGTCACCTACGTGCGTGCGCGCCCGCCAGGACGACCTCGAATACCAAGTCGATCACTGGGCTGATCGGTTCGTCATCCTCACCAATGACGACGCCATCGACTTCCGGGTGATGACCGCCCCAACCGATCAACCGAACGAGTGGTCGGGATTCGTGCCGCACGAACCCGGTCGACGAATCACGTCAATCGAACCGTTCGCCGACTTCCTGGCGCTGCACGAATGGCATCACGCCCAACCGCAGATCCGCATCGTTCAACATGACGGTTCGAGCGCCGTGCTTCCGATTGATCTCGCACCACACGACATCGAATTTGGACCAAATGAGGAGTGGGTGACGACATCTCTCCGACTGATTCATCAGTCACTCACGAGCCCCACTCGGATCATCGACGTTGACGTTGCGACCACCGAGATCACCGTCGTCAAACAGACGCCGACGCCAAACGTCGAGTTGGGCAACTACGTCGCAACGCGAGAATGGGCTACCGCCAATGACGGCACGCAGGTTCCAATCGACGTCGTGCGCCACATCGATACGGCGCTCGACGGTACGGCTGCATGCTGCGTGTACGGCTACGGGTCGTACGAAATCTCGACCCCACCATGGTTCTCGGTCAGTCGGCTGTCACTGCTCGACCGCGGCGCCGCCTGGGCACTCGTGCACCCGCGTGGCGGCGGCGAACTCGGCCGTAACTGGTATCTCGACGGGAAGCTGCTCACCAAGCGAAACACGTTCACCGACACGTTGGCTGCCTGCGAACATCTGGCGGCAAGCGGGCTCGTGGCCCGCGATCGGATCGCCATCCGAGGCGGCAGCGCAGGAGGTTTGCTCGTAGGGGCCTGCGTCACAATGGAGCCGGATCGATTCAAGACAGCAGTCGCGGAAGTGCCGTTTCTCGATGTCGTGACGACGATGAGCGACCCGTCCCTACCGCTCACGATCACTGAATGGGAAGAGTGGGGCGACCCCCGCGACGAGCCATTCGCCTCGTACATGCTGAGCTACTCCCCGTACGACCACACAACCATCCGCGACTACCCGGCGATCTTCATCACGGCCGGGCTCAACGACCCGCGCGTGAGCTTCCACGAACCAGCCAAATGGGCCGCCAAGCTCCGAGACGTTCGGACCAACAATGAGGTGCTCCTACTCCGAACCGAAATGGGTGCCGGTCACGCCGGCCCAAGCGGTCGCTACGACGCCTGGCGCGAGGAGGCTCGCGTGCTCACGTTCCTCCTCCGAACGCTGTAACGATCAGAAATACAACGACAGCATTCCCAGCATCAGTAGCAAAACGTTTCGGGCAATGTGTACGGGTCCGATCGGTTTTGCAGACCAGGCACCGAAGCAGGCGCACTCGGGGCGCTTACCTTCGTGCAGCCGACTCGCAATCAACAGCGTGAATGCAATCAGCAGCAGGATCGCCAGCACCGCCGGAATCGGTTCCCCAAGCTGGGCGATCAGTGCCGCACCGATCACCAACTCCAACCAGGGCAGCACCGGAATCATGAGCCTCGGAGCGCCCAGGCCGGAGGCTTGCACCGGCCAGGCAGCACCGGATGCGAGCTTGGACCCGCCGGCTACGACGAATGCCAACCCGAGCATGATCGAAGCGACCAGCGCAATCGTGTTCACGCGCCGACTGCGAGCGTGAGACCTTCTCTCGCAGCGATCACCGTGACTCCGCGTTGGTTGCCCTGCGCGTTGGCGATCTCGACGAGCCGATCGATGTAGTCATCGTCGTGCGTCGGATCATGGTGGAACAACGCCAGCGTTCGAGCGCCACACTCGGCGGCCAGATTGACGGCATAGTCGACCGTGCAGTGACCCCAGGTCGACTTCACAGCGAACTCATCAACGGTGTACTGGGCATCGTGGATTAGCACGTCTACGTTTCGACAGAGGTCTCGGGCTCCATCGGCGATCCCGAAATTGCCGATTCCAGGCTGCTGATGATCACTGAGATACGCGACGGACCCACCGTTCCATTCGACTCGGTAACCACATGTCCTGCCGACGTGAGGTATCAGGCGCGACATGACCTGCACGTCACCGATCATGAACTCGTCGTTCGACGTGTCGTGAAACGTAATCGCCCCTGGCAGGTCGGTGACACGAATCGGAAAGAGAGGCGGGCAGATCGTTTTGTCGATCACGTCGGCAACGCTGCAGCCATCCTCCTGGCTCGGGGCATACACGGTGAATCGAGCGCCGTCACGCAGGATCGGCGTAAAAAACGGCAAACCCTGCACGTGATCCCAATGCAGATGGCTGAGCAGGCAGGAACCCCGAAATGGTGTATCGCAGGGCCACGCGTTGCC
>JANOTN010000502.1:0-1663 GCA_031416375.1 Ilumatobacteraceae bacterium | reverse complement strand
ACGGTAGTAGGAGGCGGTCGCCGCCTTGCCGTGGCTGGTGAACTCCTCGGCCAGCCGTTCGACGGTCTCTGCGGGCACGCCGCAGATCTCGGCCCAGCCCTCGGTGTCGTGGCGGGACGCCTCGTCACGTAGGAGCTGCAGTGCACTCTTGACCCGGAATGTCGCCCCGGACACATAGGTGACCTCGCGGTCGACGAACAGCTCGCCGGCAGCGACCGCGGTGTGGGCGACCGGCTGGTCGGTGTTGGGGTCGATGACGATGTACTCGTCGCCCCCGAGGCCGAGGTCGCGCGCCCGCAGGAACCGACGGTCACGAGGATCGCCCGGCTGCCATACGACCAGGTAGGTGGAATTGATCCAGGTGGTCTCGTCGTCGGCCTTGGCTGCGGCCTTGGTGGTGTTCTCGAGGTAGGTCCGGTCGAATCGGTCGTTGTCGAGGATCCAGCGGATCATCCCGAGGGCCAGCGCCGCGTCGGTGCCGGGCTTGAGCGCCACCCACTCATCCGCGTAGTGCCGGCCGTGGGGGACGTAGGGGTCGATGAGCACGAGGTGGCCGTCGCCACGAGCGTGACGGTTGGCGAGGATCGGCGCCGAGGTGTTGACGCCCGGCTTCCAGCCGGCACCCAGGTTGACGCCGAAGAAGAGCATGTACTCGCTGTTGACGATGTCGGCGAACAGCTGGCTGTGGCCCTTGATCGGGTCGCCGCCGTACGGGTCGTTGTAGCGGCCGGTGAACAGGTACTTGCTGACGTACCAGTTCATCTGGCACAGGTCGGTGTGACTGACGTAGTTGGCTGAGCCGTAGGCGGTCATGAACCGCTCGATGAACTCCTGGCGCCCGGGCTGGCCCCGGCCGGTGTTCCAGACCAGCTGGTAGGCGCCGGGACCGAGCTCGGGCTGGTCGGCGTCGATAGGTTCCAAGCTCCGGATGGACCGCAGGCCCTCGACCTCTCGGTCCTCGCCGATACCGGCGAAGAGGCGGCCACCCTCGACCACCTCCTCGATGAGCCGGTCCCAGGCGATCGGCTCGAAGCGACCCGACCCGCGGGGGCCGGTGCGCTTGAGCGGCAGCCGGATCCGGTAGGGGTCGTACAGGTACTGGATGCCGCTCACGCCCTTCAGGCACAGCGAGCCGCTGGCGCGCAGCGAGTCCTGCACCGACGTATTGAAGGGAATGGGGTTGTTCAGCGTCGACGCCGGGTGGTACGGGTTGCCGAACAGGGTGCGTACGGTGCCGTCGCGCACGATGGCCCGGCTGCCGCACCGTGCGTCGCACGCCAGGCAGATGCTGTGCACGACCCGGTCGGCCGCGATCGGGGTCGGACCGGGTACCTGCTTGCGGTAGCGGGGGCTGACCAGCGCCCGGATCGAGCCGTACCCCCCGGCGACCGCTGCGGCGACACCAGCGATCAGCAGCAGGGCGTGGCGGCGGCCGGGGACCGCCGCCGGGCGGCGGCCGTCACCGACGCTCGAGCGGTCCGTCAGCGGGAGGACCAGCCACAGGGCGTAGCCGACGACCAGGGCCCACAGCAGCAGGGCCCCGGACGCGATCACCCCCTCCTTGCCCCACAGGAGCACCTCGGTCTCGATCAGGCCCCGCCCGGTGCGGGAGATGGTCTGGCCCCCCATGACGATGTTCCAGCGGCTGGCGAACAGCCCGACC
>JANOTN010000501.1:0-2277 GCA_031416375.1 Ilumatobacteraceae bacterium | reverse complement strand
CGAAGTCGCGATCGCTGGCGAGCACGTAGATGTTGCCGTCCCTTTCGAGGATGTCGACACCCCAGAAGTCGTTGCCTCCTTCGTCGATGAAGACACCAACCTCTTCCAGGCCTGCGTCGGAGTACCGCGCCACCCGGAATCGGTCAAGACGGTGTGGACCCACGCCGCCATCTGCGGGTTGCTGGCGCCGTGGGGCTTGTCGCGCTCGGAACGCCTGTGGCCGATCAGTCAGTCCCCGGCTCCTGAGATGTCGACGGAGCTCGCAGCCGGCGAGCCTGATCGGAGCTACTTTGTCTCGTTCGGGTGTGCGGTAGCGGAGCGTGTGAGGTGAACCGTGCGTCGGTCAGGATCGACCGCGTACCAGACCCGTGCACCGTTCCCGAGTTCGTACTGCCACTGCGTCAGCGTCCGGCCACCCACCATGACGGCTCCGAGCGACCCTTTGAGTTGGTGGTGCCGTTCCGGGTTGTCGACGGCCGCCGGGTCGGCTTCAAGTCGGTCGTACAGGGTACGGCATGGTCCCGGTTGGATGGCACACAGGTCGCGCCAGCCCTTCTCGGCAGCTCGGTCGGCGTAAACGAGTGTCCAATCCGACTTCCGCTTCGGACGACTCACCGCCTGCTGCTTCGCCATCAGGGACGAGCGACCTCGTCGCCTGTTCCCTTGAACGGACCGACCGGTGTCGCCCCTACGGCCCAGGCGCGGGCCGTGCCGCGCCAGGCGGCCAGCGAATCAAGCAGCGGCCGCCAGGTGTCAAGCGACTCGCTGGTCTCCGCGAGCGGTCCGACCTCGGCGGCCAGCGCAAACTGATCCTCGGCCGACAGCGCCCTGGTCCACGGCCACGCAACATTCAAAATCGCCTGAACATGGTCAGGTTGTTCGGTAGCGACCACAGCGCTCAACAGGCGGCACAGATCACGCAGAACAGCAGCAATCTCGACGTCGGGCGGCGCGATCCGGTACCTGCGCGACCCGCGGGTGACGACGACTTCGCCGGCCTCGTCAAGCGCTTCGCCGACCTCAGGGCTGCGGCGCGCCAGATCGGACCACTGGAACTCAACAGTCGTTGTCATACAAACAGGCTAGCAGTGTTCAGCGTACATTCAGAATAGACTCTGAATCGGTTATTGGGATTCGATCTCCGTCTGCTGCGAGAGAGTTGCTGCCTCGCACGGCTCAAGGATCCGCCGCCCGACGCCACGACGCGCGAACTCCGGTGACGAGCAGCGCCGCGCCACGACCCGGTGTTTGACTCCCACCGTAGAGCGTGGCCCGGCGGCACCATCCGCCGCACCCCGCCAGCTGGCCATCAATCTCCACCACGAAGTACGTGCCATCGTCGATCAGCTGGGCGTCTACGCCCATGATTGCCCGACTCGCTTCGACCTGGGTATCGGTCAGGAAGCCACGTTGCAGCTCAGCGATCGATGCGTCCACCAAGGTTCGCATTGCGTCCAGATCGTCTCGGGTCGCAGGTCGATGCGTCATCGACACCACGGCACCATTACAGCACACGACCCGATCGCGGACAATGTGACCAGCGCCGCGGCCACCACACGTCACTGTGGTCCGGTAGGTCGACGAAGCGATGGGCTGCAAGCCGTGATCGCTGAAATCGTTGTTTTCAGGACCCAGTTGCAGATTCCCTACGGGATGGCGTGTCGAGCGCTCGATGTCAGCGAGTTGTGGTTCTACACGCACAAACCACAAACCGGAACGATGTCCTACCGGTCAAGACCCTAAGATCGTCGTCTCAGTGATGGGGAGGAGAACCGATGGATACGACTTCAGCTGGTGCGCTGGCAGGCATCGGGAACACTCCGCTCGTCGAGCTTGTCCGTGTCGTACCTGAAGGATCGGCGCGTGTCATGGTCAAGCTCGAGTTCGCCAACCCGACCGGCAGCATGAAAGACCGAATGGCTCGCACCGCGATCGAAGGGGCCATTCGCGACGGGCACCTCCGGCCCGGTGACACCGTCGTCGAATACACCGCTGGCACCACCGGCATCTCGCTGGCATTCGTGTGCGCAGCGCTCGGCTACCCGCTCCACATCGTGTTCTCCGACGCGTTCAGCCCCGAAAAGCGCCGCACGATGCTCGCCTTTGGCGCCACAGTCGAAGACGTAGCCAGCGACGGCGGCTTGATCAACGAGAAGCTGATCAAGAGCATGATCGCCCGAGCGGGAGAGGTCGCCGCCGAACCCGGGCGGTGGTGGTGCGACCAACTCAACAACCACGACGCAATCGCCGGTTATGTGCCACTTGGTGAGGAGATCT
>JANOTN010000500.1:0-4321 GCA_031416375.1 Ilumatobacteraceae bacterium | reverse complement strand
CATCGGGTCACCTACGCCGACTACACCGCCTCCGGACGAGCGCTCAGTTTCATCGAGGATTTCATTCGCGAGGAAGTCCTCCCACGGTACGCCAACACCCACACCGAGTCGTCCGGAACCGGCCTGCAGACGACTCGACTCCGAGAGGACGCTCGCAGGATCATCCACGACGCCGTCGGTGGCGACGACGAAACCTGTGTGATCTTCTGCGGTTCGGGGGCCACTGGGGCGATCGACAAGTTGATCGGGGTCCTCAACCTGCGCCTCCCGGCAGACCTCGATGATCGCTTCCACCTCTCACAGCAGATCCCGGTCGAGGAACGGCCGGTTGTGTTTGTCGGACCGTTCGAGCATCACTCGAACGAACTCCCGTGGCGTGAGTCGATCGCCGATGTCGTCACGATCCCGGAGGACAATGATGGCCACATTGATTTGGCACGACTCGAGACCGAGCTGATCGCTCACTCCGACCGGACGCTCAAGATTGGATCGTTCTCGGCGGCGTCAAACGTGACGGGCATCGTGTCCAACACGTGCGCCATCGCTGACGTCCTTCACCGCCATGGTGCCCTTTCATTCTGGGACTTTGCTGCCGCAGGCCCGTACCTCAACATCGAGATGTACCCGCAATGCGCTGAACACCCGCTGGCGTTTAAGGACGCCATCTTTTTGAGCCCGCACAAATTCGTCGGCGGGCCCGGCACGCCTGGCGTGCTGGTCGTGCGCCGTTCGCTGCTGCGCAATCGGGTGCCCGACGTCGTTGGCGGCGGAACCGTGGTATACGTCAACCCGACCGAGCACCGGTACCTCGACGACCCCGTCCACCGCGAGGAGGGCGGCACGCCCGCGATCGTCGAATCAATCCGTGCCGGACTCGTGTTCCAGCTCAAACAGGCTGTTGGGGTGGCGACGATCAAGGATCACGAGGAGTCGTACTGGCATCGTGCCGTCGACGCATGGTCGACCAATCCTTGGATCCAGGTGCTCGGCAACACCCATGCCGAACGACTCTCGATCCTCTCGTTCGTGGTCAAGCGACCCCAGGAGAAGTACTTGCATCACAACTTCGTGGTGGCGCTGCTCAGCGACTTGTTCGGCATTCAGTCGCGGGGCGGATGTTCATGCGCTGGGCCCTATGGTCACCGACTGCTCGGGATCGACATCGAGCGGTCCCATGAGTTCGAGCACGAGATCACCCAGGGTTGCGAAGGGATCAAGCCAGGCTGGACGCGAGTCAGCTTCAATTACTTCATCTCCGAAACCGTGTTCGGATACCTCGTCGACGCCGTCGATCTCGTAGCGGAGCACGGATGGAAGCTGCTACCCGAATACCGATTCAGCCCGGCGACGGGACTGTGGCGCCATCACCGCGGCCCCGTTGAACCGCCGCTTCGCTTGGCTCAACTGTTCTACGACCCCGCCACGGGAGATCTCATTCGCCCGCCCATCGACCACGTTCGAGCCCCGGAGTCCGCGCTTGCCGGATATCTCGGCGACGCCCGGCAACGCTTCGACGCCGCACCAACCTGGACCCAGTCCGATCCGCACCCCGGAGCGCTGTCGGCCGAGTTCGAACACCTGCGTTGGTTCGACCTCCCAGACGATTCACTCACGGTGTAGGCCACGCGAGAAGGTGCTTCGCATTCGACGAATGCGTTCTCGAAATCGTGAGGCTCGATCGAAGCGCTAAAACTATACCCCATGGGGTATAGTGGAAGTTGTCGAATCGTCCAAGGAGCGCGACCCACATGTTCTTTCGCCAGTACTACCTCGCCTGCCTCTCCCACGCCAGCTACCTGATCGGTGACACCACAACCGGACAGGCCGTCGTCGTCGACCCCCAGCGCGACATCGCCGAGTACCTCGCCGATGCCGAGGCACACGGACTGACGATCGTGAAAGTGTTGGAGACCCACTTCCACGCCGACTTCCTCTCCGGCCATCTCGAGGTCGCCGCCCACACCGGCGCGACGATTGGCTACGGCAGCGCCGCCGCTGGTCGAGCCGAGTTCCCAATCGAACTCCTGCACGACGGTGAGCGGATCCGGTTGGGTGACGTTGAGCTTGAGATCCGCGAAACGCCCGGGCATACGCCCGAGTCGATCAGCATCGTGATCTACCCGACCGGCGACGCCGGCGATCCGTACGGAGTGCTCACCGGTGACACGCTCTTCATCGGCGACGTCGGGCGCCCGGATCTGCTCGCCACGGTGGGCGTCACTGCCGACGAGCTGGCACGCCAGCTCTACCACTCCCTCCACACGCGACTCCTGACGCTGCCGGACGCCACGAAGGTCTTCCCTGCGCACGGCGCCGGCTCCGCATGCGGGAAGAACCTGTCGACCGAGACAACGTCCACGATCGGCGAACAGCGACGCACCAACTACGCGCTCGCCCCGATGAGTGAGAACGAGTTCGTCGAGGCGGTCACTCAGGGGCAGTCCGTCGCCCCGCTCTACTTCTCGTTTGCGGCGAACCGCAATCGTGAGGCGCGTGATCTCCTCGCCGACGACACAACCGTGCCAAAGCTCACGATCAGTCAGGTGCTCGCCCACCAGAACGACGGGGCCATCGTGCTGGATGCTCGAGAGGACATGACGTTTGCCGCCGGACACCTTCGCGGCTCGGTCAACGTCGGCCTCGGTGGACGGTTCGCCGAGTACGCCGGCGAGGTGATGCCACCACAAACGCCGATCGTGCTGGTGACAACACCCGGCCAGGAATCCGAGGCGAAAGTTCGGTTGGCACGGATCGGGTTCGACCGCGTGCTCGGCGCACTCGAACACCCGGTCGACACCTTCATCGGCCACCCCGAGCTCACCGAGCAACTCTCTCGGCTTTCCACCGAGGCACTCGCCGAACGGATCGAGACGATCCCAGATCTCGTGCTGATCGACGTCCGCAACCCGGGCGAGGTCGCCCTCGGGACCATCGCAGGTGCTCGCGCTATCAGCCTCCCAGCACTGTTCACCACGCTCGACCAACTCGACCAGACGGCCCCCACTGTCGTGTTCTGCGCCGGCGGCTACCGATCGGCGATCGCCTCCAGCCTGCTGAGGTCCCACGGTTTCACCGATGTCTCCGACCTCGTCGGCGGCTACACGGCCTGGCAGACCCGTCATCCCATCATTCTCCCAGCCGTCGACTGAGCCGGACATGCGTGGCTTACTCGCCTCACCACTCGGGTTCCTCATCGGCGTGTCGTTGAGCGCGCTCGGCGGCGGCGGCTCGATACTCGCCGTCCCTGCGCTCGTCTACGCCGCTGGGCAGTCACCAAGCCACGCCACCACGACATCACTCGTTATCGTCGCCGTCACCGCGACGATCAGCATCTTGCCGCACTGGAGGGCGGGCCGGGTGCACTTCGGTGCCGGCACCATCTTCGGCCTCGCCGGAATCGGCGGCTCACTGCTCGGCTCGCGTTGGAACAAGGCAGCCGATCCGGACGTTCTTCTGCTCGCGTTTTCGGGGCTCATGCTGATCGCCGCTTTCGGTATGTGGCGACGAGTCAAGAACTCCGCGGAATCGACCCCGCTCGGTTCGGTCGGCGCGGCGGCTGCGCAGATCACCGCGTCCTCATTCCGGATCGAGCCGATGACGATCGTGAACGTCGTCGTGTCAGGAACGATCGTCGGACTCCTGACCGGATTCTTCGGAGTCGGCGGTGGCTTCGTCATCGTCCCCGCCCTCATACTCGCGCTCGGTTTTACGATGCCCGAAGCCGTCGGCACATCGCTGCTGGTCATCACCATCAACTCGGCCGTCGCACTCACCACACGGTTGCAGGCCGGCTCCATCGAATGGGGCACGATCATCCCGTTTGCGATCGCCAGTCTGCTCGGCGTGATTGTCGGGAGTCGCCTTGCCAACACCCGCGACTCCTGCTCACTCCAGCGCTGGTTCATCGCGCTTCTCGTCGTCGTCGCCGGCTACACAGCCGTCCGTTCCGGACTGGCGCTGAGAGCACCCGGCACGGCACTGAGAGGAACAGCCTGACATGACCGATCGTCAACAGAACGAGTTCATGTATCGATCAGTCCTTGCCGTGTGTGCTCCTCCTCACGATCCGGGCGAGACCGTCAGCATCGCCACCAACCGCAACCCATCACGCGCGTCCTCACCAGCCGCGTCCTCGCCAGCCACGGAGTCCACACCATGTCCATGACCGCGCCCGATACGTTGACCCTGGATGGGTCGACTCCACCCGAGCACTGGTTCGCTAGACTTGGCCGCTTCTCGGCACATCGCCGCAAACCCTTGATGCTGCTGTGGTTGGCGATCGGACTCGGGGCAGCCCCGTTGGCGATCTCCGTGAACGGTG
>JANOTN010000499.1:0-5725 GCA_031416375.1 Ilumatobacteraceae bacterium | reverse complement strand
ACCAGTGCGAGATCGACATCTTGACTCCGACGAAGATCAGAATTCCACCGAGCGCGTGAGACAGGAAGTGGAATCGCTCTTTGGCATTGGCCAGTAGGAAGTACATCGCCCGCAACCCGAGTATCGCGAATGCGTTTGAGGCAAACACCAGGAACGGTTCGTTCGACACAGCAAGAATCGCGGGCACCGAGTCGACAGCGAAGATGATGTCGGTGATTTCGATCACGAACAGCGCTGCGAGCAGCGGGGTCGCCGCCCGACGACCGTTGACCCGGGTAAAGAACTTCTGTCCGTCCAACTCTTCGGTCACCGGCATCACGCGTCGCAACAGTCCGAGACCACGAGTGGCGCCGGACTCTCCCTCGTCGGATCGGTGACGTATGACTTTGGCACCGGTGTAGATGAGGAACACCCCGAACACGAGCAGTAACCACCAGAAACGTCCGATCAACGCACTCCCCAACACGATGAAGATCGCCCTGAAAGCCAGTGCACCGAAGATGCCCCAAAACAGCACCCGATGTTGATACTTGACAGGGATCGCCAAGCTCGTGAACAACATCGACCACACAAACACATTGTCAACGCTCAGCGACTTCTCGATCAGGTAACCGCTGATGTACTCGCCAAAAGCATCTGATCCGAAAGAAACCGCGATTACCCCGGCGAACGCCAGACCGCAGGCGACCCAGACGATCGATTCGGTGAGTGCTTCCTTCGGCGTCGGTGCATGGGCCTCACGATGCCGATACAGGTCGACTGCCAACATCACGACGATCGTGGCGAGCAAACCGATCCACGCGCCGACCGGCACGTCGAGGTCGACGAAGTTGGATCGGTCCGTACCCACGGCAAGCAACACGATAAAGAGAGTCCTTTCGACTGGTCCGGGTGATCAGTCGAAGGTCTCGCTCCTGTCAGATGACAGGCGGGTGGCCGGGCGATTATCTCGCCGTGCTGACGACCGATCCCGTGGGGCTACTCCCCCTCGACGTCTCCATTATGGGGTTGTGAGGCGAGCTTCACAACCAAGTCGTCAACCCGGTCGGCGACGGTGGGATCAAGGTTCCATTCGTGATCACGCCGACGCTGTGCGTCTCGTGCTGAACGTTTGGTGTCAGACACCAAACGTTCGGATGGATCACATCGAGTTCTTCGGCAACGGCGGCAAAACTTCGACCAACAACATGCTCCCCTATGCGAGAACCACCACCACCTCGTCCGCGAACGATCGCACGCGCGATTATCAACTCACTCTGTGAGTAGACGGCGCGCTTCGGCGCGATTACGTTTGAAGGTGGTCGTCGCCGGGATCTCGTCAACCACGCCAATCCTGACTGGGATCTCGTACGGCTTGAGGCGCTCACGGAGCCACTCGATCAGCTCTGATTCGGTCGGTGGATTTGTGGAATCGGCGACGACCAGCGCTCCAGGGACGTCACCAAGCCGCTCGTCGGGCAGGCCGACCGCAAACGCTTCCTTCACCGACGGATACGTGAGCAGTGCTGCCTCAACTTGGCCAAGGTCGACCTTGAAACCACCGCGGATAATCACGTCGTCTGCACGGCCAAGAATCCAGACAAAGCCGTCATCGTCGATGTGGGCGCGATCGTTGGTGCGTAACCAGCCGGCGGGCAAGCCGTTGGCGCGTTGTGGTGGGTCGACTTCGAGGATGCCGTCGACGACTCGTAACTTGACTCCTGCCAGCGCACGTCCGACGCTTCCCAGCTTGGCTGGGCCATAGCGCTCGTACAGCTCACCTGTCCAGCCGGTTACGCTGTTCAAGAACTCGGTTGCGCCGTAGCCGAGCAGTACTGGGATTCCGTAACGACGCTCGAACTCGGCGGCAATCTCCGGCGCAACAGGTGCCGACGAGGTCATGTAGGCGGTGACGCCCTCGAAGTGATCCGGCGAGATGTTGGCGTCAAGGATCATCGAAACGACCGGCGGAGGAGCACCGATCACTTTGGGGTGATGCTCCTTGACAAGCGCTGCCCAGCTGCGGACGTCGAAGCGTTCCATCATCGACAGCGGGCGACCGCCGAACACGAGTCGCGACATCGAGAGCAACCCGCCGAGCGTTGTGAGAGGTAACGACAGGATCACGGCGCCACGCCCGGAACGCGCTGTCTGTCCAACTGGACCGCCACCAAGCTGCACGAATGTTTCCCATGCGACCGGGAGTCGTTTCGGTGGGCCTGTCGTACCGCTCGACATCACGGTGACGGCAGCATCGATCACATCGCAAACGGTGGCCGAGTCACCATCAACGCGAACCCGCAACTCGAAATTGTCGGTGATCTCAAGCCCGAGCGCACATGACTGATTCACGGCCACGCCGAAGCCTGGGCGACCCCACTCGACGGTGTGGGCGAGCAACACACCGGCTTTCAACCCAACAAGATCCGAAGCGAGCGCCGCGTCGGGTTGTAGCGGAGCGAGCAGTACGGCGGTGCGTCCGACCGCGAGTACGGCCAGCTCCGACGCCACCAGCGCCGGCCGTTGCCGCATCACAATCGCAACCGGCACGTCGTCGGACGTCGACCGCTCGCAGAGAACGTTCGTCAATGCCGAGTAAACGGCTCCGACATCACCCCAACTCCACCACCGCCCTTCGAACTGGATCGCCTGCTCCGCGCCCCACATCGTGAACAGTGCCGTCAACCGATCGACGACCGCCTGACGAGATTCGACGGGCGTCAAGGCCGACCCTCCATGAGACGCTGATCGAGGCCGTCGAGCAGGTCAAACAACACACGGTCGGCGAAGTTGTTACCGAGGAACTGAGCAACAGCGACGATCTGCGCGCCGACCGGAAGATCGATTGGCGAGTCATCAACAAACACGGTCGGACGGTGGGCGATGTCGAAATCCCCTGGTGCATACCGGCCGCCTGCGCCTCGTTCGCCTTTACCGTAGAAGGCCACGAAATGTGGCTGAATGTGATGACGCGTGGCAGTACGTCGGGCATAGTCCGCGCCACCAGCACTCCACAGCACACACGTAATCCTTCGCGCCGCCAGCGCCAGCAGCAGTTCGACCGCGCCGGGCCGCAACGACCCGTTACGGATCGAACCAACGAGCGTGCCGTCAACATCGAATGCCCAAACCTGAGCGTTGCAGACAGGGGGCCTCATCCGTCCGGTCGCAGTTCCGTTGGAACGTTCTCGACCAGCCACGTGCGGACTTCATCTCGAAACAACCGTTCCTCAGCTGTGAAGTTCAGGTCCACAAGAAAACCGTAACCTCTTTTCGCCACCCGCTTCACTTTCTGTCACGCAATACCAGTCGCTTTGCGCGGATTCGCAACCCGGACTACAACAGTGGGGTGACGACCCGCACTATCCAGAGCGCCACACCGGCAATCTGCGGGGCGGCGCAGGTCATACAACGACCCGGCGAAACCCACCTCACCGACGCCCGAGGGCCGATCGAACTGATGGTCGATGCCGCCCGAGCTGCAGCCGAAGACGCCGGTGCCGTTCGGCTTTTGGAACAGATCGACTGGGTCGCCGTCGTGGGTGGTCTCTGGAGCTATCGGAATCCCGGCCAGTTGATCGCAGACCTCATCGGAGCGCCCGATGCACGTACGGCGCTGACCGGAATCTCCGGGACAGCGCCCGTCGATCTGCTCGGCGTCGCCGCCGAACGGATCTCGCGCGGCGAAATCGATGTCGCCCTGATCGTCGGCGGCGAAGCACGCTGGTCGCATCAGCAACTCAAGCGCAACGGTGTCGAGCCCACATGGTTACGCGCGCCTGGTGTGGGACAGCCCGAACGCTTCTCGCCGCTTCCCGACGAGATGCTCGCCGAGTTTCACCTTTTGGGTCGTGCCGCGACCGCCTATGCGCTATTCGACGACAGTCGCCGGGCTGAACTCGGCGAGTCAGTGAGCGCCCACCGCACCAGAATCGCCGAGCTGTGGAGTCGGTTCAACAACATTGCCGTTGGTCACCCGTTCGCCTGGGACCGCAAGCCGCACACCGCAACCGAAATCGCCGAGGCCACCGCCGCCAACCGGATGATTGCGTTTCCGTACACGAAGGCAATGGTCGCCAACAACACCGTCGATATGGCGTCAGCGGTGATCGTGTGCAGCGTCGAAGCGGTGCAGGCCGCTGGCATCGCGTCCGACCGGCTCGTGTTCCCGCACGTCGTGGCTTTCAGTCATGACACATGGACGGTCGTCAATCGCGACCAGCTGCACCGCTCATCGGCTCTGGAGGCGGCCGGAAAAGCAGCGTTCGACCACGTCGGCATCACTGCCGATGACATCACTCACCTCGATCTCTACGCCTGCTTCCCGTCAATTGTGCAGATCAGCGCGGAGGCGCTGGGATTCCACCTCAGTCGGCAGCTCACGGTCACCGGAGGGCTCGGTTTTGCGGGTGCACCGATGGCTAACTCGTCGGGTCAGTCGTTGGCGGCAATGATTCCGGTGCTGCGCCAAGGGGGGTGGGGACTGGTCCACGGCAACGGCGGCAACGCCACCAAGCAGGCGATCACGATACTTTCCAACCAGCCCCCTGATCGGTACGCGCATCTCGACGCTCAGAACCGCGCCGATCTCCGACCGCGCCCTGCAAGCAGCGCGGGTTGGTCAGGCACCGCGATTGTCGAGGCTGCCACCGTGCTGTTCGATCGCGACGGACCGACCAATGTGCTCGCCGCCATACTCACGTCCGACGGAGAACGCGGCTGGGCAACCAGCACCGACGACGCCATGATCAACGAGACGATGTCCGAAGGTCTCGCCGGACGCACCGTCCGACGCACCGCCGACGGCGTGCTGACGACATGATGGGTCCGACCAGTAGCGCGATGATAGGGAGAACGGCATGAAGTACGTCAAGCTCGGAAACACTGGTCTCGATGTGTCGAGGATCTGCTTGGGCTGTATGAGCTATGGCGAGCCGGGCCAAGGCGGCCACGAGTGGTCGCTCGACGAGAACGCAAGCCGACCGTTCATCCAGCGGGCGCTTGATCAGGGAATCAACTTCTTCGACACCGCCAACGTGTACTCACTCGGCTCCAGCGAGGAGATCGTCGGTCGCGCACTCGCTGACATGGCGAACCGCGACGAGATCGTGATCGCCACCAAGGTGCACGGCGCGATGCGGCGCGGTCGCAACTCGATCGGGCTGTCGCGCAAGACGATCATGACCGAGGTCGACGCCAGTCTGCGACGGCTCGGGACCGACTACATCGACCTCTATCAGATTCATCGATGGGACGCCCGCACGCCGGTCGAGGAGACGATGGAGGCGCTCCACGATGTCGTCAAGGCGGGCAAGGCGCGCTACATCGGTGCCTCATCGATGTACGCCTGGCAGTTCAGCAAGGCGCAGTACACAGCGACCCTCAACGGCTGGACGCGATTCGTCAGCATGCAGAATCATTACAACCTGCTCAACCGTGAGGAGGAGCGCGAGATGCTGCCGCTGTGCGCCGATCAGGGTGTCGGCGTGATTCCGTGGAGCCCGTTGGCGCGTGGACGGCTGACGCGGGATTGGGACGCTCAGACCAAGCGTTCGGAGACCGACGAGTTCGGCAAATCGCTGTACGACACGGCGGCGAGCGATCGTGTGATCGTCGATCGGGTTGCCGAGATTGCCATCGAGCGAAGTGTCCCGAGGGCACAGATCGCGCTGGCGTGGATGCTGTCGAAACCGGTGATCACCTCACCAATCGTCGGCGCCACCAAACCGGAACACATCGACGACGC
>JANOTN010000498.1:0-2970 GCA_031416375.1 Ilumatobacteraceae bacterium | reverse complement strand
TCGATCTGTGCCGAGATCATCGCTCGACGAACAGGGCGCGTGACACCGTCATTGCGTGACGGCGAAGGCGCCATCCATCAATGACATGTAGTTGCCGGCGAGCACGTCCCCGAATCGAAGCGAACGCCGCTCAGGCAGGTGGACTGCTTCGACGACGCCGCCTGAGTTTGGTGAATGAACCATCGTCTCGACCCCGAGATACATGCTGATGTGACCCGGGTAGTACACCAGATCACCCGGCTCGGCGTCGATCAGTTCGACTTCTTGGGCCTCGTTGATTTGGTCACGGCTAACGCGCTCGATGTCAACGCCCGCCTCTTCGTAGGCGTAACTGGTGAGACCGGAGCAGTCGAATCCAACGCCTTCCTTCGAGGCAAGACTGCGGTAGGGAACGCCGAATTGTGACAGTGCCGCGAGCACGGCGTGCTGTTTGACCCAGTCGGCGTGTGCCCATGCCGCTCGCATTGATTCCCCATCGACGCGGAGCTCATAAGCGGTCATCACGGCGGCCTTATCGCGACCTCGAATGAACGCCAGCAGATCCGTTGGGTCGTCGGAGCGTTGCCACTGCTCAAGTGCGTCCAAGGCGTTGGCGGCCATGTCGGCGATCGCATCGGATGATGTTCTCGGTCGAGCCTCGGCGAGCGAGTTCACGGACAACGTCGATGCGGCTACGATCAGCGTGATTACGCCGGCGCGCATAAATCCAAGTCGGTTGGTATCGGTGGTTCGAGTCACTGGCTCTCTCCTGGCATAGGCGGCAGCCCCGCGTGTCGCACGACGAAGTTATCGTCACACGACTGCAACAATCAACCTCGGCCGTAACATCTCCGTCACATACGCGGTCGAGTTGTCACACGTCGTTCAGCGCCCGGAGAGGGTCCGACCGACGCATACTTCGTGTGTGACCGCCGAACAGCACACCCGCCGTGTGAGCGCAGTCGCCGTACTGCTGGCGGCGGGTTCCGGGTCTCGATTCGCTGGAGACACACACAAACTGGCTGCGGTGATTGAAGGTCGGACGATCCTTGAACGCGCCATCGCCGCAGCCGTGTCTGCCGATATCGGCCCCGTGCTCGTGGTCACCGGAGCGGTACGCGTCCTCACCGAACTTCGCCAGCCTGTGCGCCTCCTCGACAACCCAGATTGGGCGGGCGGGCAAAGTTCGTCGCTACACGTCGCGGTCGCGGCAGCGGCCGAGTTGGGTGCCGACGCGATCATCGTGGGACTCGGCGATCAGCCGTTCATCGATCCAGATGCCTGGCGTCGCGTCGCCGCCTCGGCCTCGCCCATCGCCGTTGCCACCTATGACGGTAAGCGTCGAAACCCCGTCCGGCTACACCGATCGGTGTGGCCACTACTTCCCTCGGACGGGGACGAAGGCGCACGAACGCTGATTCGCCTACGTCCCGACCTCGTGGAGGAGATACCCTGCCCGGGGTCGCCCGTCGACATCGACACCCTGGAGGATCTTCGAACATGGCAGAGCAAATCGTCAACGAATTCACAGTGAACAAGTCGATTGATGAGGCATGGCCGATCATTTGTGACATCGAGCGAATCGCCCCGTGCCTGCCGGGCGCACAACTCGACGAGATCGAAGGCGAGATCTACCGTGGCCGGGTCAAGGTCAAACTCGGCGCTGTCTCGACGCAGTTCAAGGGCGAGGCACATTTCGTCGAGCGAGATGACGTCGCTCACAAGGCGAAGTTGAAGGCCAAGGGCCGCGACACGGGTGGTCGTGGTAACGCTGATGCCGACATCTATGCCGAAGCTGAAGCGCTCTCGCCCACCAGCACCAAATGTGTGGTTACCGCCGACCTCCACATCACGGGCAAAGTCGCACAGTTCGGTCGTGGCATCATGGGTGACGTCAGCAAGAAGTTGATGGATCAGTTCGCCACCAACCTCAACACGATGCTCGACGAGCCGGCCCCCGTTCCGGTTGTGGATGCGTCCGTCGAAACCCCGGTCGATGAGCCGATCGTCGATCAAGCCCCGGAAGCCCCAACGGTTCGCAAGATCAACGGTCCTGCCGCCGAGCCGATCGATATGGCCGGCATGGCCGGGCCGGCGTTGTTGTAGCGTCTTGGACCGGCGGTGGCGGCGATCCTGCTGATCCTGTTCCTCCTCCGTCGCCGAAAGTGACCCGTCAGCAGTGATCACGGAACTCACGCCCGACGAACGCGCCAAGGTGCGCGAACTGCTCGGACGTGAGCCACAGGGCGACTACCAGATCGTTGTTCGAACCGACCTGGGCGAGCCGGTCGTGCTGCTGAACGCTCCCCTGTTACACGACGGAACTCCAATGCCGACTCGTTACTGGCTGATCGGGCCCGAGGAGATTCGGCGAGTCGGCAAGTTGGAGTCGGACGGAGGCGTCAACGCAGCGGAAGCAGCCGTCGATCCATTCGAGTTGGCCGCCGCGCATAACCGATACGCCGCCGAGCGCGATGCAGCGATACCGACTGGGCACGAGGGGCCGCGTCCAAGCGGCGGCGTCGCCGGTACCCGTGTTGGCGTGAAGTGCCTGCACGCCCATTGGGCTTGGCATCTGGCCGGCGGTGACGACCCGGTCGGTCGATGGATCGCTGCTCAACCCAACCCACTCGACACGGTCAGTATCGACCTGGTGATGGTCGGCACGACGACTACCGACGTCCAACTGGCAACTGGTGAATCCACGCAGATTCCGTGGGGTGCGACCAACCTGACCAAACAGTGGCTCAGCGATCACGACCCTCCGCGTCCAGACGCGTTGACCAATGTGCTTGGAACCATCGATGACCACCTCGACGATGTCGCCCGCGAATACCCCTCGATCCTCGCCCTGGCCACGATGACCTTCGCCGGTCCGACGATCACGGCCCTCGCCCAGGTTGAAATCGGTCTTGCGGCGACGCCTGCCGACGTCACGTTGACACGAAGCGCCGCCGAGGAGATCTTCCGTCTGGTGGCAACTGAGCCGCT
>JANOTN010000497.1:0-3980 GCA_031416375.1 Ilumatobacteraceae bacterium | reverse complement strand
GCTCGACGCGAACGACATCGGCACCGAGGTCTCCGAGCAGCATCGCGCAGTACGGGCCGGGGCCCAACCCGGTGAAATCGAGCACCCGAATCCCGACAAACGGTCCACTGCTCACACCGTTGGCTCCTTGGGCAGGCCGAGCACGGTTTCCCCCAGAATGTTGCGTTGCACCTGCGACGTGCCGGCGTAGATCGTGCCGGCGATCGAGTTGTAGAACGCGCCGACCCATGAGGCCGTCGAATTGGGGGCCCCGGGGTCGTCGGTCCGAAAGGCGCGTGGCGGCATCCGTCCGCTCGGAATCAGTGCATCCGCGCCGAGGATGTCAACGGCCAACGCCGCCGCGATGCGGTGGTACTCGCTCCAATACAGCTTCGAGATCGACGCTTCCGGTCCCAGCGATCCGTCGCGAAGGTAGCCCGTGAGAATCCGCAGGCCGAGAAATCGCATCGTCTCGACCCGCACGTAGCAATCGGCAATTCGCTGCCGAATCACCGGGTCGTCGAGCCGACCCCGTGACCGGGCGAGTTCGACGAGACGGTCGAACTCGTTGCGGAACATCACCGGGTTGGTGGCAGCCTCCTCGCCGCGCTCGTGGCTCAGCAGAGTCATTGCCACACTCCAGCCGGCGTTCACCGTTCCGACCACGTTGTCGGACGCCGTGCGGGCACCGGTAAAAAAGATCTCGTTGAACTCCCGTTGGCCATTGAGCATGGTGATCGGTCGGACCTCGATGCCCGGCTGCCGTAACGGGACCAACAGAAACGTGATGCCCTTGTGCCTTGGGGCAGTGGCGTCGCTGCGGACGAGGACGAAAATCCAGTTGGCGAGATGGGCATACGACGTCCAGATTTTCTGACCGTCGAGCACCCACTCGTCGCCATCAAGCACGGCTCGCGTGCCGAGCCCCGCAAGGTCACTACCAGCGTCAGGTTCGGAGTAGCCCTGACACCACACGTCATCGCCAGAGATGATTCGTGGAAGATAATGTCGCTTCTGCTGGTCGGTCCCCCACCTGAGCAAGGTGTTCCCGATCATCTTCATTCCGAAGGTGTCGTTCGGTGACCCGGTTGGTGCTCCGGCTCGGGCGAACTCCTCGATGAGCACCACCTGATCGAGTTTGGTGCGGCCCTGGCCGCCGTACTCGACGGGCCACGTGATCGCCAGAAAGCCGTGCTCGAAAAGGGTCCGCCGCCACGATGCGGCGAACTTCGCACTGTCCGTTTCGGAGAGCGCACCGACGCCCGCCCAACCCGATGGAAGGTTGGAGGCCAGGAACGATCGGACCTGGGACCGGTATTCCTCGGCCGATGCCGACGGCCTCGGATCCATCGTTAGTCGCCTCGCTGAGGACAGAGGTCGGTCGGAGTCATGTGGTCAATAAGTTATATGATTCGGCGATGAGCAGCGAGCCGACAACAGGCAGCCAGTCGACAACGGGCAGCGACCTGGATTCCACCACCGAGTTGATCCACGGTCGCACCTGGGAGGAGATGCCGGTCGGGCTGAAGTTCCGCTCTGGCAGCCGCACGATCACCGAGACGGATTTGATCAACTTCGTGACGCTCGTAGGGGTCAATGAGCCATTGTTCATGGACGAACGGTTCGGCCCCGCCCATGGGTACAACGGTCGTCTCTGTCCGGGGATGATGACATTTTCTTATGCGGAAGGACTGGTGATATCCGGTGGCAGCCTGCACGGCACGGGACTCGCCTTCGTGCACTCCGAACTCGATGTCAAAGGACCGGTGTACGTCGGTGACACGATCACGGTGGTCGTCGAGGTCACCGGTTCGAGAGCGGCGTCGAGCGGCAACCGTGGCGTGGTCACCACAAAGAACACCGTGTACAACCAGCACGGCACGGTGGTCATGATCTACACACCCGTTCGCCTGACCAAGGGTCACGACGTCAACGAGTGATTGAAACGTGGCTTGACCTGCTCAGCCCGCGCTCGACATCGAACGCGCCGGCCGTCGTCACCGATCGCGGCACCTGGAGTGGTCGCCAATTGATGGCTCGAGCAGCCGGTGGAGCTGACTTCCTCGATTCGATAGACGCACCGATTGGAGCGCCGGTGGTGACGTTGTTGACCAGCACCCCGTCGGCGTTTGCGCTGACGATCGGCGCTGCCGCCACCGACCGGGCGCTTGCCCCGCTCGGCCCACGGTTGACGATCGCTGAGCTGGCACCATGCGTTGACGCGCTCAACGCGGCAGTGATCGTGGCCGACGCTGCATCGGAATCGTTGGGGCAGGAATTGGCCGCCCGGACAGGTTTGCGGCTGGCGACGCTTCCCGAGCTTGTCGAATCGCAACGGCGTCTCCCGACGTTGATCGGTGCCGATCGACCAGCCGCGATCCTGCACACCTCGGGCACAACCGGCATCCCCAAGGCCGTCGCCTATACCCAAGGTCGGCTCGCTGCTCGGGTGCGGGTGAACTCGCAACTCGTGGGCCTCGGGCCCGGAACCGTGTATGCCTCTGCCTCGCCCTTCCACCACATCGCTGGACTCGGCATGCTGTTCGTGGCGATGGGTTCCGGGGCGGCGCTGATGTCGCTACCTCGGTTCGACGTCGAATCGTGGAGGGGACTCGGTCGTCGCGGAGTCACCCACGCGCTCGCCGTTCCAACGATGATCGAGAGGCTGCTTGACGCTGACGCACTCGCTCTGCCCGGGTTGCGGGTGTTGCAGTACGGAGCGTCATCGATCCATCCCGACACTCTCGCCCGAGCGATGCAGGCACTCCCCGGTGTGCGGTTCGTCAACCTGTTTGGCCAGACCGAGGGAAGCCCGATCACGGCCCTGACGATGGACGATCACGAACGGGCTGCGGCTGGCCGCCCCGACCTGTTGGGATCGGTCGGGCGCGCTGCCCCGGGAGTCGAGGTGGTCATCGACACACCCGATGATGTCGGCGTCGGCGAGGTGTGGGCACGAGCTGAACATCTGTTCAAGCTCGATCCAGATGGTTGGCTTCGCACCGGTGACCTTGGTCGGCTCGACGACGAGGGCTATCTCTTCCTGTCAGGTCGTAAGGGCGACAAGATCATCCGTGGCGGCGAAAACGTGTATCCGATCGAGGTTGAACTCGTGTTGACAAGCCATCCGGCAGTCGCCGAGGCGTGCGTGTTCGGCCTTCCCGATCGCATGCTCGGCGAGATCGTCGCTGCCGCCGTCGTTCCAACGCCCGGTGCCGAGCTGCCGTCGTGGGATGCGCTGCACACCTACGCCCGCCTGTCTCTCGCAGGATTCAAGGTTCCATCCCGGTGGGAGCAGGTCGCTGAACTCCCGCGTAACGCGACCGGCAAGGTGCTACGCCGCACGCTGGTGGCCGAGCGTGCTGCTCTCGACTGAGATCGTCGCCGCCCGATGGCTCCGCAAATATCACACTGATTATACTGATTGTTGTGCCGGACTCGACCTCTGATCGAGTTTGGATATGTCGGATATGGAGGGGTTATGTCGACAGACCTTTCGGATGAAGATCTCGTTACCCGGTTTGCCGGGCGTCAGCTCGATCGTGACAATGCCGCCAACTACCGCGGCTGGTTGCAGCATCGGCTGCTGATCAACCGGTGTGCTGATTGCAGAACCTGGCACGAGCGTCCCCGGCCATGCTGCCCGGCGTGCTGGTCGACGAATCTTGTGGCGACAGAGGTGCAGGGAACCGGGACGATCTTCATGGCGATCTTTCTGCATCAAGGTCCGTCGGCCGAGGGGGTCGACTACTCGACCCCGCATCCGGTGGTCACCGTAGAACTTGACGAGCAGCCCGGATTGCGGATTTCATCGACGGTCGTTGGCGCGCCGAACGACGAGATCATGATCGGCCGCCGCATGACCCTCGATTGGATCGAGCGGAGCGGCGCTCCGATGCCTGTTTTCCGACTCGTGCACGAGGTTGAGTCGTGATCAGTCGACGGCATCCGCTGAAGGATCAGGTCGCCATTGCGGCGGCCGCCACGACCGGTTTCTCGGC
>JANOTN010000496.1:0-19858 GCA_031416375.1 Ilumatobacteraceae bacterium | reverse complement strand
ACGACGTAAACTCAGCCAACCCACGATCAGCCAACGTCCGCGAAATCGCCGCAGTCAACGTCGTCTTACCATGATCAATATGACCCATCGTCCCAATATTCACATGCGGCTTCGACCGCACAAACTTCGCCTTACCCATTTCAGTTACTTCGCTTTCGTAGTTGTTTCAGAGCTGATGGTTGTCAAAGAACACTCGAGGCGATTACTCGCCGCGAACTCGCTTCACGATGTCTGAAGAGATTGCATCAGGCACCTGCTGATACACCGAGAACTGCATGGTGTAAGTCGCCCGCCCCTGAGTGCGGGAACGAAGGTCGGTACTGTAGCCGAACATTTCGGACAGTGGAATCTGGGCACGGATCTGCTGAACGTTGCCGTTCGCCTCCATGCCTTCGATTCGGCCTCGACGGCTGTTGAGGTCACCGATCACGTCGCCCATGTACTCATCAGGCGTCACGACTTCGACCGCCATGATCGGCTCGAGCAAGACGGGATGCGCCTTGGCGGCAGCTACCTTAAAGCCCATCTGGCCAGCAATCTTGAACGCCATTTCTGACGAGTCGACGTCGTGGTATTGACCATCGACGAGACTGACCTTCACATCGACCATGCCGTAGCCGGCGAGCACGCCTGAGTCGAGCGCCGACTGGATGCCCTGGTTTGTTGGGTTGATGTACTCACGAGGAATACGGCCACCGGAGATCGCATCGACGAACTCGTAGCCCTTGCCCGGGTTCGGCTCGACCGTGAGCTTGATGACGGCGAACTGACCAGAACCACCGGACTGCTTGACGTGGCGGTATTCGACCGACTCGACCTTCTTCGTCACGGTCTCGCGGTAGGCAACCTGCGGCTTACCGACCGTTGCCTCGACGGCGAACTCGCGCAGCATGCGGTCGACGAGTACTTCGAGGTGCAGTTCACCCATGCCGGAGATGACCGTCTGGCCAGTCTCCTCGTCGCTGCGAACACGGAACGTCGGGTCCTCGTCGGAGAGCGACTTGAGCGCCTTGCCGAGCTTGTCTTGGTCGGACTTGGTCTTCGGCTCGATGGCAACGTGGATCACTGGTTCGGGGAAGATCATCCGTTCCAGGATGATCAGGTCGTCACGGTCACACAGCGTGTCGCCGGTGGTGACTTCCTTGAAGCCGAGCCCAGCGACGATGTCGCCAGCCATCGCCACATCGAGGTCTTCACGCTGGTTGGCGTGCATCAACAGGATTCGACCCAGACGCTCACGGCGCTCCTTGGTCGAGTTGTAGACCTCTTCGCCCTTGCTGATCTCGCCGGAGTAGACCCGGAAGTAGGTCAGCTTGCCGAACGGATCGGCGACGATCTTGAATGCCAGCGCTGCGAACGGCTTGTCGAGCGGACCGCGAGTCAGCATTTCCTCACCGTTGTGGTTGGTACCGGTCGCTGGCGGGATGTCCAGTGGCGACGGCAGGAAATCGATCACGGCATCAAGCATCGGCTGGACACCCTTGTTCTTGAACGCCGAACCGCACAGAATAGGGACAAAGACACCGTCAAGCGTTCCTTTGCGGATCGCCTTCTTGATCTCGTTCTCGTCGAGTACCTCGCCACCGAGGTACTTCTCCATCAGCGCTTCGTCCTCAGTGGCCACCGTGTCGAGCAGTTGCACGCGGTACTCGGCGCACTGATCGGCCATGTGGGCCGGAATCTCGACTTCATCCCAGATGGCACCGAGTTCTTCGTCGTGCCAAATCAGGGCCTTCATCTTGACCAGGTCGACGAGGCCGATGAACGGCTCATTCGATTCGCTACCGCCAGCACCAATCGGGAGCTGCACGACGAGCGGGTTGGCCGAGAGGCGGGTCCGAACCATGTCGACCGTGCGATAGAAGTTGGCACCAATCCGGTCCATCTTGTTGATGAAGCAGAACCGAGGCACGTTGTACTTGTTGGCCTGACGCCACACGGTCTCGGTTTGCGGCTCAACACCGGCAACCGAGTCGAACACGGTGACGGCACCGTCGAGCACACGGAGCGACCGCTCGACTTCGATCGTGAAGTCGACGTGCCCGGGCGTGTCGATGATGTTGATGCGATGGCCGTCCCAAATGCACGTGGTCGCAGCAGACGTAATTGTGATGCCACGCTCTTGCTCCTGCGCCATGTGGTCCATGATCGCCGCGCCCTCGTGGACTTCGCCGATCTTGTAGGTCTTCCCGGTGTAGTAGAGGATGCGCTCTGTCGTTGTCGTCTTACCGGCATCGATATGGGCCATGATGCCGATATTGCGGGTGCGCTCGAGGGGATACTCTCGCTTGGCCATCGTCAGATCACTTCCGTCTTTCGGGTCGAACTCTCAAGGGGCGGGACACATTCGGTGATGACCGAACGGTCACAAACACGAGCGCCAAGTGTATCCGTTCACAAGCCGCAACAACTCCCTGGGTGACCGGATTCCCTCGAGCGTCGGGAAGTTGCTAACGGCCGCTGATGTAGTCCGCAAGGGCTCGATTCTCGTGCTCAAGCTCGTTGAGCCGTGCTTTGACGACGTCGCCAATCGAGATGATTCCGGCAAGTCGGCCGGCGTCATCGACCACAGGAAGATGCCGGATGCGACGTTCGGTCATCAGCGACATCAGCCGATCAACCCCGTCACCGGCTGCGCAGGTCACCACATCGGTCGACATCACCGAACCGACGCTGCGATCAAGGGCTGCACCACCGCCATGGGCAGCGGCTCGGACGACGTCACGTTCCGAGATGATGCCCTCGATCGCGCGGCCATCGCCTGAGACGACGAGCGCACCGATCCTGCGTTCACCGAGCAGTCGGATCGCCTCGTGCAGATTTGCGGTCTGCGCAACAGTGGCGACATCGGTTCCCTTGGATCCAATGATCGACTGAACATTCATGACAACCTCCGCTGGCAAGTTCCCCTTTCGACAGGTTAGTTCAACCGGCGACGGCGCGGGCATCAACCTGACATCCGCCGGGACGCCCGTTCAAGCGCACCCTTCGGATCTCGGACGCTCCGCCGAAGCCTCGCCATCGTTCGACCGAGCGCGGCGAGTTGCGCTCGATGCTCGGCGTCGATCATCTCGTCGGACGGGGAGCCGTACAAGGTTTCGAATGCTGGACGACCCGATGCACGTCTGACCGGCCGATCACGTCGCACTTTGTCGAACACAATGATGCTGTCGTAGATATGGATAGCTCCGATCGACGCCGTCCACTCGTTCACCACAAGCGAGCCGTCATCGACCCAAAACGCGTGCAGGTCGTCGATCCGTCGCTTCACCTCGGCCACAAATGTGTCGACGCGGTTGAGGCCGCCTTGATAAGCCGACATGTAACTGGTGTGCACGTCCTCAACCAGATAGATGCCACCATCAGTCAACGATGGCCAGAGCGTCTCGAGGCTCGCGATCTGGTCGGCGTACCAGTGACTGCCGTCATCGATCACGATGTCAAAACCGCCGTAGCGGTCGACCAGCCCGCACAGAAAGTCGGGATCAGACTGGCTTCCAACATGGACAGCGATTCCAGATTCGGCCAGTTCGACAACCCGAGGTTCGATGTCGATGCCGACAATCGTGGCTCCACGACCGAAGTACCGTCGCCACATCTGGAGCGACCCGCCGTGCGACACTCCGATTTCCAAGATGCGAGGTTTGGCGCCACGAAACGGCTCGAAGTGTCGCTCATAGACATCGAAGTAGTGGACCCACTTGTCGATCAAGTGACCGTCATTGTGGTCAAAGTGCCACCGAAGCCCTCGCGTCGGGAGTCGCAACCGCATAGGCAAAACCTTGGTCCTGGCCGACTGCCGTCGAATCAGATCACCAGCGGTAGTGGGCGAATGCTTTGTTGGACTCGGCCATCTTCTGCATGTCGTCGCGCTTCTTCATCGCAGCGCCGAGACCGTTTGCGGCGTCCATAAGTTCATTGGCGAGGCACTCGGCCATCGTCTTCTCACGACGGTTACGGCTATAGTCGACAATCCAGCGGATCGCCAGCGTTGAGGCCCGGCGTGGCCGAACCTCGACGGGAACCTGATACGTGGCACCACCCACGCGGCGACTGCGAACCTCCAACGGCGGCTTGACGTTGTCGACCGCTTTCTTGACAGTGTCGAGCGGCTCTTCGCCAGTCTTTGTTGCGATCAGCTTCATCGCGTCGTACACGATCTTCTCGGCGATGCTGCGCTTGCCGTGCAACATGACCTTGTTCGTCAACTGTGTGACAACAACCGAACGGTAGATCGGATCGGCGAGGAGCTCACGGCGAGGGACTGGACCCTTACGAGGCATGACTTACTTCACTTTCTTGGCGCCGTAGCGGCTGCGTGACTGCTTGCGGTTCTTGACACCTGCGGAGTCAAGCGCGCCACGGATAATCTTGTAACGAACACCTGGGAGGTCGCGAACGCGACCGCCGCGCACGAGCACAATCGAGTGCTCCTGGAGGTTGTGGCCCTCTCCAGGGATGTAGGCCGTGATCTCAACGCCGCTGGACAGACGAACACGAGCAACCTTACGAAGCGCCGAGTTCGGCTTCTTCGGGGTCGTGGTGTACACCCGAGTACACACCCCACGACGCTGGGGCGAACCCTTGAGCGCCGGCGTCTTACTCTTGGTGAACTTGGAGCTCCGGCCCTGCCGGACGAGCTGCTGAATGGTGGGCACGAGGCAACCTTCTTCGTTGTTTCCGTCGATCGATCGACGAGCGTGCAGAAGGAGCATCCCGCTGCACAGGACCATGCAATGTTATGGCCGTTCCTGCGGTCCGGCAACCTGACAATCGTTGGTTCCAATCGTCTGGAAATGCTCAAGCAATCATCAAGTTTGGCCGATGTACACGGGTGCCCATAATTGTGTTCGCAGGCGTAGCTGTATGCGTCGCGCTCCTGGCCCGCTGGCGGGCTGAGTACGTGATCCATCGGCGACGCGTCGACGCCCTCACCTGGCGCGTCCATGTGAACGGTATTCGGGGCAAGTCAACGGTGACCCGGATCATCGCTGGGATGATGCGCGAGGCCGGAATCACCACCGTCGCCAAGTCGACCGGCACGTTCGCCGCCGTTATCAACACAGTTGGAGTCGACGAACCGATCGACCGTAAGGGACCAGCAACGATTCTCGAGCAGATCGAAATCTGCCGCAAGTACATCAACCCGTCGGTCGACGCGCTGATCATCGAGTGCATGGCGTTGAAACCCGAATACCAGGAAGTCAGCGAGCGAATGATCGTTCGCTCCAACATTGGGGTGCTCACCAACGTTCGAGAAGACCATCAGGATGTGATGGGCGAGACATTGCCGGAGATCGCCCGATCACTGCTGTCGACGTGCCCAACCAACGGAATCCTGGTTACCTCTGACCAGAACCCCGCAATCCACGCCGTGATGCGGGAGGTCTGCGAGGCAAGAGGTACCCGCCTGCTCATCGCTGACCCTGAGATCGTGACCGACGAGGATCTTGCTCGTTTCGATTACATCGCCTTCAAAGAGAATGTCGCAATCGCCTTGGAGATTGCCAAGATCATCGGAATCGACCGCGATGTGGCGATGAATGGAATCGTCAACGCCGCCCCTGATCCCGGCGTGCTCCGAATGAAGGAACTGGCGATCGGTGGCAAGAAGGTCACGTGGGCCAACCTGTTTGCCGTCAACGACCGCGAATCGATGGTCGTGGCCATGGAAAAACTGGTCCCCTATATGACACCCGCGACCACAACCGTCGGGATCTTGAACAACCGGGCCGACCGCGAACGGCGTGCGATCCAGTTCGCCGACGTCGCCGTCCGTGACCTGGACTTCGATCGACTGGTCACCTTCGGCGCCTACGAAGGACTGGTCACCGAGCAGCTCAAAACCAACGGCTACCCGGCTGAGCACATCATCAATCTCGGCGACGAACACCATCCGAGCCAGGAAGAGATCATCCAGCGGATGGTCATCGATCAACCGACGTCGCATGTGCTCGTGGTCGGATTCGTCAACATTCACACCCATCAGGCAGAGGAAATGCTCGAGTACTTTGAGCATGAAGCCGAACCCTGGACCGACGAACACGAGTTGGCGGGAGCGGCCCCACCCGGCGATGTTCCGCTGCTACCACAGCGAGGTCGGCCCGTCAGACCCGGACCCGCCGAAGGGTCAACCGACCTACCGAAGCGCGGGGACACTGTCCCCGCGCTGCCGCGTCGAGGCGCGTAAGCGATGCATGACTACCTCTTTTCGACCGAGGTGGTCCGTTTCGCGTTTATGTTCGGCGTTGCCGTGTCGATGCTGCTCTACGAGCGGAGGCACCTGACGACCGGCTCCATCGTGGTCCCCGGCTACATCGCCACGTTCTTGGTGTACCCGTTGATCATTGTTGCCACGTTCCTGAATGCCCTGTTGTCGTACGTGATCGTCAACAAGCTCCTCAGGCGATGGTTCCTGCTCTATGGGCGAACCAAGTTCACCGTGCTGGTGATGGTCTCGATTGTGATCCAAACGTCGATGCTGAAGCTGACCCCATCAGGTCCATGGCTGTGGGAATCAGACTTCAAGCTGTTCGTCGGAGTCGGGTACGTCGTTCCCGCCCTGGTTGCTCACGACATGGGACGTCAGGGCATCAAGAAGACGATCAAATCCGTGCTGCTGGCGGCCGGAATCGTGGCCGTGCCGATCGCGTTGGCCCTGGCGGTCAATCTTCCCGGGATCAACGACCTGGCTCCGCTGCAAGGCGGCGGCGACATGGCGATCACGCCTGGATGGATTCCGTTGGCTGTGTTGCTCTCGGCCGCGGCGGCCTGGGGGGTCGCTCACAACTACCAATACCGCAGCGGCGGATTCGTGGGTGCGGCGTTCGTCGCCATGCTCTTGGGGGATCCATGGCAGGTGCTGATCGCTGCCGCGATTGCGATGGTCACATACGTATTCGTGACGCGCTTCCTGATGAACTCGATGATCCTGTTCGGTCGGAGGAAGTTCTCTGCAATGTTGCTCGTGTCGAGTTCCCTGGCTTGGTCCGTGCTCTGGATGGGTTCCGAACTGTTCGATTCGGGACTACAGAGCCACCTGGATCTCGGATCGTTGGCACTGACGCCCCTCTTCGTTCCGGGGCTGCTTGCCAACGACATGCAGCGAACGAGTCCACGTCGAGTGCTCCTCGGGCTCGCCTTGGCAACAACATTCGTGTTGTCGACTACCTGGTGGGTGCAGTCGCTCTTCGAAGGCCTGCAGCTGTCATTGGTCTGGAAGCTGGTCTCGCTCGGGTCGTTCGCAGCGATCTTCTGGCGACAGTTCATGCCAGCCCGCACGACCGAATCACAGGCGATTCCTTTGCCGAAGTGCTTGCCAGTCCCCAGATCCTCGATCATCGCCACGGCGGCGGGATTTGGGCATTCCGGATATCAGCGATGGGCGGCGATGCATGCCGATGCGGCCGACGCTGCTGAGCGCTGGTTAACATCACTTCTCGGCGAAGCGTTGACACCCGCCATGGCAACGAATGCATCGCCGACCACAGCGGTCGCCCGTTCATTCAATCGAGTTGTCACCGAGACACTCGCGCACGAACGAACCGCCGAACGGCTTCGGATCGCCGCCGTGCAAGCCCTGAACGCCCCGCCACTGTCGAGCAGGCAGCCAACCGCCGCCAGGGTCGGCCGACCGCGCTCGCTCCCACCCCAAGCACCGGACACCAATCTCGACACTGACATGACCGCTGGAACTACACGCTCGGCTCTGCAGGCCGCGCGTGTGCTACCCGACGCCACCGTTCGTGTCGATCAACCAGCCGGGTTATCCGGTGCAGCAGCCGAAAGGGCACAAACTGCTGCACCGGGTACTCGGAACACCGACTCACCTCGAAAGGAGACCACACCTTCCGTCTTCCCCGGCTAACAGCCGGCCGGAGACGTCAAACGGCCCGGGGCTTGCGGCCCCGGGCCGTTCGCACTCCCCCGATTTTGCAGCGGGTCAGCGTGCTGGCTCGCTGTCGTATGAACCATGCAGGTTCGCGAGGAACGCCGCCGGGTCATCATCGGCATCGCTTGAGTAGTACGTCATCGGCTCGTAGTCAGGTGCTTCGATACCGAACTCGCGGTACTTCATCATGCCCGTGCCGGCTGGGATCAGCTTGCCGATGATGATGTTCTCCTTGAGCCCGATCAAGTGATCGGCCTTGCCGTCGATGGCTGCCTCGGTGAGCACTCGCGTGGTCTCCTGGAAGGAGGCAGCTGACAGCCACGACTCGGTGGCCAATGATGCCTTGGTGATACCCATGATCTCCGGGCGGCCCTCGGCGGGGCGCTTGCCCTCCTCGACCATCCGACGGTTGGTATCACGGAACACTTTGGCATCAACTCGCTCGCCCGGCAGGAAGTCGGTGTGACCCGGCTCCTGAACGCCGACCCTGCGGGTCATCTGGCGAACGATCAACTCGATGTGCTTGTCGTGAATCGACACGCCCTGATCGCGGTAAACGCGCTGGACTTCCTCGACGAGGTACACCTGCGTCTCGCGGATGCCCTTGCTCTCCATCAGTTCCTTCGGATCGAAAGGACCATCGGTGTACGGGTCGCCAGCCTTGACTTCCTGGCCGTCAACAACGATTGGTCGGGCACCGAGTGGGAGCACAGTCTCGTGCTCTTCACCTTGATCGTCAACGACGACGATCGAAATACCCTTGCCCTCGTCGTCACCGATCCGCAGCACACCGGTGGCTCGGGCCAAACGGGCCGATCCCTTTGGCGTACGCGATTCGAACAACTCGACCACGCGAGGCAGACCGCCGGCGATGTCCTTACCGGCCACACCACCGGTGTGGAAGGTACGCATCGTCAGCTGAGTACCAGGCTCACCAATCGACTGGGCAGCGATCACACCGACCGCCTCGCCGAGTTCGATCGAGTTACCGGTGGCGAGCGACCGGCCGTAGCAGGTGGCGCAGATCCCGAGCTCGGCATCGCAGGTGAGCACGGAACGGACTCGCACCCGATCGATAGCTGCATCGTCGCGCAACTGCACGAGCTCCTCGTCGCCAACGATCGTGTTGCGACCCAGCGTGGTGCCGTCAGACAGCGTGACATCGTTGAGCAGCGCACGCCCGAACAACTTCGTCTCCAAGTACGTGCGACGGTTGGCCGTATCAGGACCGACGTTGGGGATCCAGATACCAAGCGTGGTGCCGCAGTCAATTTCGCGCACGATCAGCTCCTGGGCAACATCGACCAAACGACGTGTCAGGTAGCCGGAGTCGGCCGTACGTAGCGCCGTGTCGACGAGGCCCTTACGGGCACCCGGCGTGGCGATGAAGTACTCGAGCGTTTCCAGACCTTCACGGAAGTTCGACTTGATCGGGCGAGGAATCATGTCACCACGCGGGTTTGCCACGAGACCACGCATGCCAGCGATCTGACGCATCTGGGTCATGTTGCCACGGGCACCGGAGAACACCATCATATCGATCGGGTTGAAGCGGGTCGCCTTGAACTCGGCTTCCATCGCTGCCTGAACCTCGGCCGTGGCGTCGGTCCAGATCCGAACTTCCTGCTGACGACGCTCGCCGTCGGTGATGATGCCGCGACGGAACTGGCTTTCGACCTTGTCGGCCTGAGCCTCGTAGCCGTCAAGCAGTTGGCGCTTGACCTTCGGCGTCTTGACGTCGTCGATCGACACGGTCAAACCCGACTGCGATGCATAGCGGTAGCAGAGGTTCTTGATCCGGTCGAGCGATGCGGCAACTTCAGCGGTCGCGTAGTTGTCGGAGAGGCGTTCCACAATCACGCCCATCTCCTTCTTCTTGACCGTCTCGGTGACATAGCCGAACAGCTCGGCGTAGTTCGCTGGCAACGTCTCCTGGAACAGCGCACGGCCAAGCGTCGTCTCGTACGGCTCAACACCGTGCGGCGGACGCATCTTGATCGGTGCGTGCAGCGAGAGCGACTTCTCGTCGTACGCCCGAATCGCTTCCCACAGGTGACGGAATGTACGACCGGCACCCTTGGCATCTTCGACATACTCGGTCAGGTAGAACCCACCGATCACGAGGTCCTGTGTCGGGGTCACGATCGGACGGCCTGACGCCGGCGACAAAATGTTGTTGGCGCTGAGCATCAACACGCGTGCTTCAGCCTGCGCTTCGGCAGACAACGGCACGTGGATTGCCATTTGGTCACCGTCGAAGTCAGCGTTGAACGCTGCACAAACAAGCGGATGAATCTGAAGCGCCTTGCCCTCGACAAGCACGGGCTCGAACGCCTGGATTCCAAGACGGTGCAGCGTTGGTGCACGGTTGAGGAGCACAGGGTGCTCCTTGATGACATCGTCAAGCACGTCCCAGACCTGCGGGCGACGACGTTCCACCATCCGCTTGGCGGTCTTGATGTTCTGCGCCAGTTCGAGATCGACCAAGCGCTTCATGACGAACGGCTTGAACAGTTCGAGCGCCATCAGCTTCGGCAGGCCGCACTGGTGCAGCTTGAGCGTTGGGCCGACGACGATGACCGAGCGGCCCGAGTAGTCGACGCGCTTGCCGAGCAGGTTCTGACGGAACCGACCTTGCTTGCCCTTCAACATGTCGGACAGCGACTTCAACGGACGGTTGCCCGGACCGGTGACCGGTCGGCCACGACGCCCGTTGTCGAACAACGCGTCAACTGCTTCCTGCAGCATTCGCTTCTCGTTGTTGACGATGATCTCCGGGGCACCGAGGTCGAGCAGTCGCTTCAAGCGGTTGTTGCGGTTGATCACACGTCGGTAGAGATCATTCAAGTCGGAGGTCGCGAAACGGCCACCGTCGAGCTGAACCATCGGACGCAGCTCCGGCGGGATCACCGGAACAACATCAAGAATCATCGCCTTCGGATCGTTGATCCGCTTGCCGTTGGCATCGCGCCGGTTGAACGAAGCGACGATCTTGAGCCGCTTGATCGCCTTCTGCTTGCGCTGAGCCGAGAGCGGCTTACGACCTGACTCGCTGACGTCGATTGCGCCGCGCAGTTTGATCTCTTCCTCGTCGAAATCGATCCGGTCAATCAGCTGCTTGATCGCGTCGGCACCAGTGCCGCCTTCGAAGTAGTCGCCGTACTTGTCGCTGAGTTCACGCCACAGCATCTCGTCGTCGATGATCTTGCGCGAGTGGAGACTCTTGAACTCGTCCCAGGCGCGGCCGACGAGGTCAAGCTCCATCTCGTAGCGCTCACGCAGCGATTCGATTTCCTTGTCGGCGTCACGCTTCATCTTTTTGGTGTCGGTACCCTCAGCCTCGGCAGCCTCGGCTGACGCCTCAAGCTCCTTGAAACGACGGTCGACAGCGAGTTCGAGTTCCTTGCGGATCTCGTCGCGCTCGGCGAGGTATTCGGCCTCGAGACTCGACTGGTCCTCGTGACGTTTGTCCTCGTTGACCCAGGTCACCAGGTTGGCAGCGAAGTAGATCACCTTCTCAAGCTGCTTGGCCTTGAGTTCTTCCTTCGGCTCGATACCAGCAAGCAGGTAGGCCAACCACGAACGCGTGCCGCGCAAGTACCAGATGTGGACCACGGGAGCTGACAGCTCGATGTGGCCCATCCGGTCACGACGCACCTTCGAGCGTGTCACCTCGACGCCGCAGCGCTCACAGATGATGCCCTTGAAGCGCACGCGCTTGTACTTGCCGCAGTAGCACTCCCAGTCACGGGTCGGTCCGAAGATCTTCTCGCAGAAGAGTCCGTCCTTTTCCGGGCGCAGGGTCCGATAGTTGATGGTCTCCGGCTTCTTGACTTCGCCGTGGGACCACAGGCGGATCTGGTCCGCAGTAGCCAGCCCAATTTTGATCTGCGTAAACATGTTGACGTCGAGCATGAGGAATCGTCCTTTCGGATCAGCGGCTTGCGCGCTGGCGGTCGTCGTCGTCGGAGCCGCGCTCCGGCCGGGAAATATCGATGCCAAGTTCCTCGGCAGCGCGGAAGACCTCATCATCGAGGTCACGCATCTCGATGTTGCGGCCATCGTCGCCGAGTACTTCGACGTTGATGCAGAGTGCCTGCATTTCCTTCATCAGCACCTTGAAGCTCTCAGGCACGCCGGGCTCTGGAATGTTGTCACCCTTGACGATTGCCTCGTACACCTTGACTCGGCCGAGCACGTCGTCTGACTTGATTGTGAGCAGTTCCTGCAGGCAGTAGGCCGAGCCGTATGCCTCGAGTGCCCAAACTTCCATTTCACCGAAGCGCTGGCCACCGAACTGTGCTTTACCACCGAGCGGCTGTTGGGTGATCATCGAGTACGGACCGGTCGACCGAGCGTGAATCTTGTCGTCGACAAGGTGAGCCAGCTTGAGGATGTACATGTAGCCGACCGTGATCGGGTTGTCGTACAGCTCACCGGTTCGGCCGTTGTACAGCGGCGTCTTGCCGTCGAGTTGGATCAAGGTGTTCCCGTTGGATGCCTCTGGGTTGATAGCACCGAAGATCTGCTGGATCGTCTGGTGTTTGCCAGCTTTATCCTCTTCGTCCCAGTGAGCGCCGTCGAACACCGGCGTGGCGATGTACGTCGCGGGGTCGGTGACCGGGCGAGTCTTCTTCTCGGTGCCACGGATCGGGATTTCGCCGACCTGGTTGCCGGACGCGTCAGTCCAGCCCCATCGGGCGCAATACCCGAGGTGCGCTTCGAGTACCTGACCGACGTTCATTCGACTCGGCACACCAAGCGGGTTCAAGATGATGTCAACGGCCGTTCCGTCGGACATGTATGGCATGTCTTCGATCGGGAGGATCTTGGAGATGACACCCTTGTTGCCGTGGCGACCAGCGAGCTTGTCGCCAACCGAAATCTTTCGTTTCTGGGCCACGTACACGCGGACAAGCTGGTTGACGCCAGGCGGCAACTCGTCGCCGTCGTCACGATTGAAGACTTTGACGTCGATCACCTTGCCGGACTCGCCGTGTGGAACCTTGAGGCTGGTATCGCGCACCTCGCGGGCTTTCTCACCGAAGATCGCCCGGAGCAATCGCTCTTCCGGTGTCAGTTCGGTCTCACCTTTCGGTGTGACCTTGCCGACGAGGACGTCACCGGGGCCAACTTCGGCACCGACGCGGATGATGCCGCGGTCGTCGAGGTCGGCGAGGATGTCGTCGCTCAGGTTCGGGATGTCACGGCTGATTTCTTCTGGGCCGAGCTTGGTATCACGGGCGTCGACCTCGTGTTCGTGAATGTGGATCGACGTCAACACGTCATCCTTCACCAGCCGTTCGGACAAGATGATGGCGTCCTCGAAGTTGTAACCCTCCCATGGCAGGAATGCCACGAGCAGGTTCTTACCGAGGGCGAGTTCGCCATGATCGGTCGAAGGACCATCAGCGATGATCATTCCCTTGCTGACCTGGTCACCCTCGATCACCCGTGGGCGCTGGTTGATGCAGGTGTCCTGGTTGGACCGGCGGAACTTCGACAGCTTGTACGTCTGCCTGCCATCAGTCTTGTATTGCACCGTGATCGTGGCACCGGTGACTTCGATAACTTCACCCTCATCGGTCGCCTGAATCAAGTCGGCAGCGTCGCGAGCGGCGCGATTCTCGATCCCAGTACCGATATACGGCGCTTCAGCGCGGATCAACGGAACGGCCTGGCGTTGCATGTTGGCACCCATCAGGGCGCGGTTCGCATCGTCATGCTCAAGGAACGGGATCAGCGCCGTTGCAACCGAAACGATCTGCTTCGGCGAGACATCCATGAAGTCGACTTCGACCGGGGGCACGAAACCGATGTCGGTGGTGGCACCGAAGAAGCTTTCCTGTTCGAGCATCTTTCGCAGGTCGTCAAGGCTGGCTGACTGCGGCGAACGACGCACGAGTACGCGCTCATTTTTGAATGTTCCATCAGCGTTGATCGGCGTGTTTGCCTGGGCGACGACGTAGTTCTCTTCCTCGTCGGCAGCCATGTACTGGATCTCACCGGAGACGCGACCGTTGGTGACCTTGCGGTACGGGCTCTCGATGAAGCCGAACTCGTTGACTCGGGCGTACGTCGAAAGTCCACCGATCAGACCAATGTTTGGGCCTTCTGGAGTCTCGATCGGGCACATACGACCGTAGTGCGAGAAGTGCACGTCGCGGACTTCGAAGCCGGCACGCTCACGTGACAGACCGCCAGGTCCGAGCGCAGACAGTCGACGACGATGGGTCAGACCCGAGAGCGGGTTGACCTGGTCCATGAACTGCGATAGTTGAGAAGTTCCGAAGAACTCCTTGATCGCTGCCACAACGGGGCGGATGTTGATCAGGGTCTGCGGCGTGATCGCCTCGACGTCCTGGGTCGTCATGCGCTCACGGACGACGCGCTCCATACGGCTGAGACCGATCCGAACCTGGTTCTGGATCAGTTCACCGACGGAACGGATACGACGGTTGGCGAAGTGGTCCTGATCGTCGAGGCGGTAACCCGGCTCTTGCTTGACGAGGTTGAGCATGTACGTGACCGAGGCGAGTACTTCGACCCGGCTGAGCACGTGCTGACCCTCTTCAGGCATGTCGAGCAACGGCTCGCCGAGCGCGTTGGTTGCACCGAGAAGGCCGAACTGCTCGCCGACCTTGGCGACTTCGGTACCGAGCTTGCGGTTCAGCTTGTAACGGCCAACTCGGCTCAGGTCGTAGCGACGGTTCTCGAAGAACGCGTTGCGGAAGTAAGCACGCGCCGACTCGACGGTCGGCGGCTCGCCCGGCCGGGCACGCTTGTAAATCTCGACGAGCGCTTCGTCCTGGGTCGGAGCGACGTCGCGTTCCTTGTCCCACTGACCTTCAAGGAAGTCGAACTCGGAAACAAACCGCTCAAGGAAGCCGGGAGCGTTTTCCTCATCGAACCCGAGGGCGCGCAACAGAGTGAACACACCAAGCCGACGCTTGCGAGCGACGCGGGTGCCACACGTGACGTCCTTGCCCGGACGGTGCTCGACGTCGAACTCCATCCACTCACCGCGGTACGGGTGGATCGTGCCCTTGACCAACTGGTGCTTGGTGAGATTACGGAGGCGGTAACGCTCGCCTGGCTCAAAGATCACGCCAGGGCTACGGACGAGCTGTGACACGACAACGCGCTCAGTGCCGTTAATGATAAACGTGCCCTTCTCGGTCATCGCCGGCAGGTCGCCCATGAACACGGTCTGCTCTTTGATTTCGCCCGTGTTGCGGTTCATGAAGCGAGCGCGCACGAAGATCGGCGAGCTGTACGTCATATCTTTCTCTTTGCACTCCTCGACCGTGAACTTGGGCGGCGGGCGCAGATCCTCGTCGAACGGATCGAACTCGAGTTCGAGCTGGAGGGCTTCCGAGAAGTCCTTGATCGGGCTGATGTCGCGGAACGTGTTCGCTAGCCCTTCCTCCAAGAACCACTGGAAGCTCTCACGCTGGATCGCAATCAGATCCGGCAGTTCGAGTGGTTCGTCAAGGTTTGCGAACGAGTAACGCTCACGATTGATCGAGCGGGTAGCCACAAATCACCTCAGGTTGAGTGGTGCGGTCAGCACGATGGACAGGTCTGTTGCGTGAGGGCGCGGAAAGTCAAGACCGAAAAACAGGGAAAAGACAGGACGACGCACGGCAACAGGCGATCCTATCCCGCGAAATACCGGATCGTCAACCGCTGCGCGGATCGATCTGAACGTCTGGAGGGAGCCTCCCGGCCGCTCAGGCTGAATTGGGGCTCACCGTACGGAAACGGAGACCACTTGTCAAGCACTGACGTACGCGGAAAGACCCCGGGACCACTCCCAGGGCCTTTCCAAATTCGATCAAGCGTCGTCAGACGCCAAGGCTCACTTGAGTTCGACGGAAGCGCCGGCGTCTTCGAGCTTGGCCTTGGCGGCCTCGGCGGCAGCCTTGTCGGCCTTCTCGATGACAGCCTTTGGTGCGCTGTCAACGAGGTCCTTGGCTTCCTTGAGGCCCAGGCTGGTGAGCTCGCGCACGACCTTGATGACCTGAATCTTCTGGGCGCCAGCGCCGGTAAGGATGACGTCGAACTCGTCTTGCTCCTCAACTTCGGCTGCGGCGGCCGGTGCGCCACCAGCGGCTGCAACGGCAACCGGTGCAGCGGCGGTGACGCCGAACTTCTCTTCGAACGCGTCGAGCAGCTCTTTGAGCTCGATCACGGTCAGACCAGCGATGGCTTCGAGGATTTCGTCTTGCTTTGCCATGATTGATGGCTCTCTTTCTTGAATGTTCGGTGCCTCACTGGCACCATCGAATGAATGGTCGTAGGGAATAGGGATTCAGAGCAGTCGCCTCAGGCGGCTTGCTTCTCGATCAGGGCCGCGAGACCGTAGGCAAAGTTGCGCGGCAGCGCCTGCAACAGGCCGGCGGTCTTGACCAGCGGCGCTTGCAGAGCTCCAGCGAAGCGGGCCAGCAGTTCCTCGCGCGACGGCAGGTCGGCGAGAGCCGTAACGTCGGCAGCCGACAGTACAGAGTTACCGAGCACGCCACCCTTGATGATCAGGTTGGGAAGCGTCTTCGACGCGTCACGCAACGCCTTGGCAGCTCCCGCAATATCACCTCGGGCGAACGTCAATGCGGTCGGGCCTACGAGAAACTCTTCAAGGCCTTCGAGGCCCGCTGCTCGGACGGCCAGCCGGGCGAGCGTGTTCTTGTAGACGGCCATTTCGGCATCGATCGGACGCAGGGCGTTTCGAACGGTGGCAATTTGTCCGACGCTGAGACCGCGGTATTCGGTCACGAACACGGCCACGCTGCTGTTCAGCTTGGCAGTGACTGCTTCGACGACTGCAACCTTTTCAGGTCGCGGTGCCCTCGATTTGGTCACGTCATTTGTAGTGGATTCACTCATTCAGTGCACACCTCCTTTCAGTTCTACTCGTGGCTCGCCCCGAACGAGTCGGGATGGCGAACACCACGAGGAACCACGAACATTCCGTCGAAACGGCAGGTTCGGGATCTTCGAAAGGCGTGCACCTCGGCGGGCGGGTCGGAACCCATTACCCCTCAACCTTTCGGCGTTGGGACCAGCGGTCTTCGGCGAGCAACCGGTTATGTCAGACCGGCGATGCTATCGCCGGACACCCGTGTTCAGTCCGTGTCAGGCTTGAGACGGTTGAGATCGACGCGGACACCAGGGCCCATCGTCGATGAGATCGTGATCTTGCGAAGGTAGCGACCCTTGGCTGACGCCGGCTTGGCACGCTGGATCTCGTCGAGCACAGCGCGGAAGTTGTTCTCGAGTTGCTGCTCGGTGAAGCTGACCCGACCGAGTTGCACGTGAACATTTCCGTAACGATCGGTGCGGTACTCGACCTTGCCGCCCTTGAATTCGGTGACTGCTCGGCCGACGTCGTTCGTGACAGTGCCGGTCTTTGGGTTTGGCATCAAACCACGCGGGCCCAGTACCCGACCCAAACGGCCAACGAGCGGCATCATGTCGGGTGTTGCGATGGCGATATCGAAGTCCATCTTGCCGCCCTCGATCAAAGCGTAGAGGTCGTCGGCACCGACGATGTCGGCACCCGCCGCGCGCGCATCCTCGGCGGCGGAACCAGCGGCGAACACCGCAACGCGGATGTCCTTACCAGTGCCTTCAGGCAATGCGACCGTTCCACGCACCATCTGGTCGGCCTTACGAGGGTCAACGCCGAGACGGAACGCGATGTCGACGTTTTCGTCGAACTTGGCGCTGGCGACCGACTTGGCGATGCCAAGTGCTTCGGTTGGGCTGTAGAACCGATCGCGATCAAACTTCTTGAGCGCGTCGACAAGTTTCTTACCGGACATGTTGTGTCTTCCTCAGTTTGTGAGATCCCCCGGGCGAGGTCGTCCCGGGCCGGATCATTGGTTGGAAATGTTGTTGCAGCCGCTGAATCAGCCGACTGCGATGCCCATCGAGCGAGCGGTTCCACGAACCTGCTGCTTGGCAGCCTCGAGGTCGTTGGCGTTGAGGTCAGGCATCTTGATCTTGGCGATGTCTTCAATATCGGCGTCGTAGATCGTGGCGATGATCTCGGAGCCGGGGTTTGCCGACGCCTTCGGGATGCCGAGCTTCTGACGGATCAGCACCGGAGTCGGTGGCGTCTTCAGGACGAACGTGAACGTTCGGTCTTCAAAGATCGTGATCTCAGCGGGCACGACGATCCCGACCTGTGACTCGGTCGCAGCGTTGTACTGCTTGACGAAGTCCATGATCGCGATACCGTGCGGTCCGAGGGCGGTACCGACCGGCGGTGCTGGGGTGGCCTTGCCGGCCTGGATCTGGATCTTGACGATCGCAGCGACTCTCTTCTTTGCCATCTTGGTTTCTCTCTATTCTCAGGAAATCGGTGTCGCAGGAACCAGTGCCGCTGCTCAGAGCTTGGCGACCTGGCTGAAGTCCATCTCGACGAGTGTTTCGCGGCCGAAGATATTGACGAGCACCTTCAGCTTCATGTGGTCAGCGTTGATTTCGGCGACCGTACCGAGGAAGTCGGCGAACGGGCCCTCCTTCACGCGAACGCTCTCGCCTTCTTCGTAGTCGAGCTTCGGCTTCGCTCGGGTCGCTTCGTCAGTGCCGAGACCCTTCGCCGACAGGAATGTTCGGACCTCGGCGCGTCGCAGCGGTGTGGGCTTCTGCCCACGATCGCTTTGGCCGACGAAGCCGGTCACGCCTGGCGTGTTTCGTATGCAGTACCACGACTCGTCAACCATCTCGCAACGCACGAGCAGGTAGCCGGGGAACACCTTGCGCTGAACGGTCTGCTTCTTGCCGTTCTTGAACTCGACGACCTCTTCCATGGGGATCACGACCTCATAGATCTTGTCTTCCATGTTCATCGACTGGATCCGGGCGTGGAGGTTGGCGGTGACCTTCTTTTCGTACCCGGACTGGGTATGCACCACGTACCACGAGCCGGGGCGCACCCATGGATCGTCGTCGTCCACCTCTTCGGTCTCGGCAGGCGCCAAGGCGGTCGCCTCATCAATTACTTCAACAAGCTCGTCTACCACGGTGTCATCCTCAATCACGACCGCATCGAGAAGGTCGAGGTCACTCGCCATGTCAGTCTCGTTCTCGCTCATGCGTAAAACCAATCTGCGACATCTTGGAGGCCGATGTCGAGGCCACCGACAAAGGCGGTGAAGATCACGACGGTCGTCGTGACGATGATCGAATATCTGACGACCTCAGCCCGATTCGGCCAACCGACCTTGCGCATCTCGTCGCGAACCTCGCGGAGATACTGCATCGGACCAACCCGCTCACGAGTGTTTGCCTGACGTGGGGCGCGCGTGGGAGCACCCTTCTCGTCGAGCGCACCTTGGCGCTTCAGCATCCGCTTCTGTTCGCGGTTGAGATCATCCATTGACATGAGTTCTACTTTTCGATCGTCTGGGCAGGGCAGGAGGGATTCGAACCCCCGACCGTCGGTTTTGGAGACCGATGCTCTACCAGCTGAGCTACTGCCCTCGGAAGGGAGACGCCAGCGTACCAGCGACTCCCGAGAGGGCACCCCCGACGGATCGGATCAGCGGGTTTCCTTGTGGACCGTGTGCTTACGGTCGTGGCTGCAGTACTTGTTCATTTCGAGACGCTCACGATCGTTGACCTTCGACTTCATCGTGATGTAGTTACGTCGCTTGCACTCGGTGCACTCAAGGGTGATCTTCACCCTTTTTTCGCTCTTTGCCATGAAAGGACCTCCGGTCCAGATTTGGAGGCCGCCCTGACGGGCGGCCACTCATTCGTACTTTGCTAGCGGGTTTCGCTGCGCTCAACCCCCAGTCAGAACCTTCGGTTCTGACTGGTCACTTGAGGATTTTGACGACGCGGCCGGCGCCGACCGTGCGACCGCCCTCACGGATCGCGAACCGAAGTCCCTCATCCATCGCGATCGGCTTACCCAACTCAACCGTCATCATCACATTGTCACCAGGCATCACCATC
>JANOTN010000495.1:0-9068 GCA_031416375.1 Ilumatobacteraceae bacterium | reverse complement strand
GCCTGATATCAATCCCAGAATCGGTGCGGTGAGCGGCGTCTGACATACGTGTCAGGCTAGAGCGCCGACGCCTCCGGGGTTAGGTCCCGAAACGCATTTGCTGCAGCTCGGAACCATCGGTGGTTCCGAAACGCATTTGTTGCTGCTGGGAACCGGGTTCGGGGGGGGCACCGACGCTCAAGAGGTCGCAGCGACGATGGCGATCTCCAACCGCCACTCCGGACGGGCGAGGGCCGAAACGGTCACGAGGGTTGAGGCGGCCCGTGTCGAACCCATGAACGCGTCGCGGGCAGCCATCACTGGGCCGAGCGCTTCACCTGCGACGACATAGGTGGTGATCGACACGACGTCAGCCGACCCCATGCCAGCCTCGGCGAGGATCGCCGCAACGTTGGACCAGACCGTCGCCGCCTGATCTGCAAGTAGCTCAGGCACCGTCCCGTCTGGCCGATTGGGGACGACGCCAGCTGTATGCAGCCAGCGCGTTGCACCGGTGGTCAACACCGCCAGCGCATAGTTGGCAACCGGCACCGCAATCGAGGACGGCCGGATCTCGATGTTCACGGCACGATTGTGTCACGCTCGCAGGGGTACCATCGCGACATGGCGTTGACCGAAGACCAAACCCGGCACGAGACTCGGACGATCGACGGAATTCCTCTGACTCCGAAGGAACTATCGGGGCCGTTGCCGCCGACCTTCGAATCGGTTGAAGAGGAGCGGGCATACCGCAAAGGCAAGCTCGCCGGCGCGCTTCGGATCTTCGGGCGGCTGGGTTTCGGTGAAGGCGTTGCCGGACATATCACGGTGCGTGACCCTGAGTTCCCTGACCACTTCTGGGTGAATCCGTTTGGGATCAGCTTCCGGCACATCCGGTCGTCGGACCTGCTGCTCGTCAACCATTCCGGAGAGGTGGTGTACGGGCACAGCTTCTTGAACCGCGCAGCGTTCGTGCTTCACTCGGCAATCCATCACGCTCGCCCCGACGTGATCGCCGCCGCCCACGCTCACTCGGTCCACGGCAAAGCGTTCAGCTCGCTCGGCATCCCATTGGCACCGCTGACGCAGGACGCCTGTGCGTTCTACGGTGACCACACACTGATCGCCGAACAGGGTGGAGCGGTCGTATTCGAGGTCGAGGCGGGCAAGCAGTTTGCCTCCCTGTTCCCGACCGGCAAGGCCGCCATCCACCAGAACCACGGCCTGTTCACCGTTGGAGAATCGATTGACGAGGCGGCGTTCTGGTTCATCACGATGGAGCGTTCGTGCCAGGCGCAGCTGCTGGCGATGGCTGCCGGAACACCGATTCAAATCCGCCACGAGTACGCCCAGTACACGCGTGAGCAGACCGGTTTCCCGCTCGCCGGTTGGTTCTCGTTCCAGCCGCTGTGGCAAGAGATCTGCCGAACCGACCCCGATTTGTTCGAGTGAGTTCGGGGCGCGTCGGTCGAACGCTGGCGACCGCCCCACCTGAGGCGCTGTTCGTCTTCTCGGCAATTTCGCAGTACATCGGTGCAGCGATCGCCGTCTCGGTATTCGACGAGGTCGAGCCACAAACGGTCGCCTGGTTCCGGGTGATCGGCGCGTCGGTAGCGCTGCTGGCGATCTCGCCCGGCTTTCATCGCGGGTGGACTCGCCGGCATCTCGCCGGAGCAGCAGTGTTCGGAACGGCGACGGCACTGATGAACCTGTTCTTCTATTTGGCCATTGATCGCGTGGACCTTGGCAAGAGCGTGGCGATCGAGTTCATTGGTCCGATTGCCGTCGCCGCCGCCACAACCCGAACCACTCGTAACGGTGTTGCGCTGGCGTTGGCAGTGATCGGCGTTGTCACGCTCGGGGGCGTCGAGATCGGCGACAACGCCCTCGGCGTGTTCTTCATCCTGCTGTCGTCGGCGATGTGGGCGGCCTACATTGTTGTCGGGGCACGAGTCGCTCGAGTCCGCTCTGGAGTCGCTGGGCTCGGTGTTGGGCTGGCGATCGGCACTGTCGTGATCACCCCGATCGGCGCACCGTGGAGCGGGCCCGTCTGGGTCGCTCCCACGCTGCTCCTGCTGTGCTGCGCGACGGGCGTCTTCTCCAACGCGATCGGCTATGGCATCGACCAGTACGTCTTGCGACGGATTCCGATTCGCCGATTCTCAATTCTTCTGGCGCTGCTGCCCCTGACCGCCCTGCTGGTCGGCTGGATCGTTCTCGATCAGCGGCCAGGTGCGATCGACGTTGCGGGTATCGCCCTTGTGCTGGTGGGTGTTGCGATCCAAGATCGTGACGAGATCACCGCCGACCTCGAACCGTCCTGATCGCTTCTCCTTCGTTCCTCTGCCAGCCCACGTGTTCAGCCGGATCTGCCAATCGTGGTGCGGTGGAGCAGTCGCTCATGTCCGTCGTAGCCCCCGGTCGCCTTGTGCAACAGCGATCGATTGTCCCACATCACGAGCATGTTCGGCTCCCATTCGTGGCTGTACTGGAACTCCTCACGTGTCTGCCAGTTGTAGAGATCGAACAACACGCCACGTGCTTCGTCGTCGTCGAGTCCGTCGATCCCGATGATGTAGCCGACGCACCCGAACAGACCGAGCCGACCAGTTTCCGGATGTTCACAAATGATCGGGTGAAGTTGCGTGGCCATTGCCGCTGCAGATGGGCGGATATCCATGCTCCGGTTCGTCACCCGATCAGCGTCGCCGTACATCCCACTTGGGGCGTACCCACCTCGGGCCGAGTGGACCGCCGACTTTCCGTCTAGCCGCTCACGGAGGTCTGACGGCATCGCGTCAAGGGCGGCGTGCTGATTGACAAACAACGTGTCGCCACCAACCGGCGGGATCGTGATCCCGTACAGGCACGTCCCAGCAGGCGGGCGAGTCTGGAAACTCCAGTCGCTGTGCCAGTTCTCGGCGAACAACGGTGCCGTCTCATCAGCGCGACGACGAACTGCGATCACGTGTTCGCGACCAGCGATCGGGGCGATAAACGGGTCGTCACCAAACGACCCGAAGCACAGCGTGAACCGCTCCAAATCGTCGTCGGACATGAGCTGATCCGGAAACGCCAGCACGTGGTGCTCGAGCCAGGCTGCGCGTATCTCGCCAACCTCACCATCGCTGAGCGAATGACGCAGATCGACCCCAGTAACGCTCGCTCCACATGAGTCACCCGAGGGTTCAACATGAATCGTCACGCGCGGAACCATAACAACTGGACAGAGACGCCCAGCACGGGCTGACGCCTACACCCGCAATCCCTACCAGCGCACCTCCACACCGGTCACAGCTGACGAGCAGCACCGTCGAGAGCCGTCGAATCAGTGGCCGGCGAGGCCCGGCGCGCAGAGACCGTCTAGGTCCTTCACTTGGATACGGTCTCGGTTCGCCCAGGTCACCTGATTGGCCGGATCGGGTCGCAGGTTGAAGACCCGAAACTCCATCTCGGTCGTGTCGACCGTGAGGATCCGACCGATCAGCGGCTCACCGAGCTTGAGGATCACCTTGATTGTTTCGAGCGCCTGAATCGATCCGATGATTCCCGGCAACACGCCCAGCACACCTGCCTCCGCACACGACGGGGCGAGTTCGGCAGGCGGCGGTTCTGGCACCATGTCGCGGTACGTCGGGCCCTCGGTCGGGTGGAACACACTGACCATGCCTTCGAACCGGAAGATCGAACCGTGTACGACCGGGATACCGAGCTTGACGCTGGCATCGTTGAGCAGGTACCGCGACGGGAAGTTGTCGGCACCGTCGACCACGACGTCATAGCCGGGCAGGATGTCCATGATGTTCTCGGCCGACAACCGGGTGTCGTACGTGACGACGTTGACATCGGGGTTGAGCATTGTCAGCGTCTTCTTGGCAGAGTCGACCTTGCGATCGCCGATCCGGTCGATGTTGTGCAGGATCTGACGTTGCAGGTTCGACGCATCAACATCGTCCATGTCGACGATGCCGATCGTGCCGACCCCGGCGGCAGCCAGGTACATCGCCGCCGGCGAACCGAGTCCGCCTGCGCCGAGCATCAACACCTTGGCTTCGAGCAATTTCTTCTGTCCTTCGACACCGACTTCCGGGAGCAGGATGTGGCGCTTGTAGCGGTTCATCTGCTCGGCCGTGAGCGAGGCTGGTGCCTTCCAGGCGCGGCCTTCGTCCTTCCACCGACCGAAGCCACCGTCCATCGATTCGACAATCTGGTAGCCGAGTTCCTGCATCGTGCGAGCGGCGAAGGCGGACCTCACGCCACCGGCGCAGTAGACGACGACCGGAACGGTCTTGTCGATGATCCGGCCCTCGATTTGTGATTCGAGGTGACCGCGAGGAATGTGGATCGCACCGGCGATCGCGCCTTCCTGATATTCGTCGGGTTCACGAACGTCGAGCACGGTGTACCCGGCGGCGATGTGCTCGGAAGCGGTTTCGGTCGAGATCTCGGTGATCTCGGCCTTAGCAGCAGTCAACAGGTCACGAAACGTTGCCATGACCGAAAGTCTATCAACTTGGTCGGGATTACGAACCGGGCAGGTAGGGATGTCGTCCATGTCGTTGTAGATCTGGGCCGACACCCGAACAACGGCTGCTCCGGCATAAGCGTACGCAGCGACTTCGATCTTCTCGTCGAAGAGCAGCCGAACCTCCAATACCTGGGCGTCGGCGTCGGTGAAGCCGTTGGCGGCGGTCGCTGGCACCGCCCGAATTACCTCATTGACTTGCCTTCATGTTGAAACCAGGATTGGCAGGATCGCACCGATTTGCCCGATCACGATGTGATCGGCATAGCGATCCATTGCCGTCGTCTCGCCGTTAACGACGATCACCACGGCACCGGCCTCCCTGGCGACCGGCACACAATTCGCAACGGGGTACACGCTGAGCGTTGATCCGACAGCGAGGATCAGGTCGCATTCGTCGCTGACCCGCATCGCCCGATCAATCACGTGCGGCACAAGCTGCTGCCCGAAGCTGATCGTGTCGGATTTGAGAATCCCACCGCACAGCAAGCACGCCGGATCGACGTCACCGGATCGCACGCGGTCAAGTGCCTCGGCCATTGGACGCCGGTCGGCGCACGACCAACACCGGCTCCACCACACGGTGCCATGAACTTCGATCACCTTGTCAGGGTCGTTGCCGGCGCGCTGGTGTAGCTCGTCGATGTTCTGCGTCACCACGGCGTGGAGCTTGCCCTGACGTTCGAGTTCGACGACCGCCAGGTGCCCAGCGTTGGGTTGCGCCGTCCAGGCAGGCGTCCGCAAACGGCTCTGCCAGGCAGCCTGCCTGACCTCCGGGTCAGCGAGATAGATCTCGATGTTCGACGCCTTCTCGGCTGCCGGGTTCTTCGTCCACAAGCCGTTCGGTCCACGAAAGTCGGGAATTCCGGAATCGGTCGAGATGCCGGCCCCCGTCAGCACGACGATTCGTTCTGCGGCGGCGACGCGCTCGGCGGCTGCCGCAAGCGCGTCGGCGACTGGGTCCATACCAATGATTGTTACCCACCGGCGGCGGCGGCGACACCTGGGTTACGATCATCGACCCGTGAGCGACCCGTGAGCGACCCGTGAGCGACCCGGTTTCGCTCAAGATCATCTCTGGCTGACCGTGAGTTTTGACCCGCAACGGCGACACTTACGTCGTGCGTGTCGATCGAGCTATCGGAATATTCACCTCGTTGGCGCTACTCGGCGGTACCGCGTTGGCAGCGATCAACACAACCGGCGCGGCGACGGTCGCCGCTCCAGCCGATCGTGATGTTGCGTTCTCGGTGGGCGAATCATGTGATCTCACGACCGTCGCCGCGTTGTCGGCTCGTCATCCCGATGTTCGCCAGTTCGTCGTGATGGCGACATCCTCGTTCGCGGCCACCGCCGGCACAGTTGAGGTCGTCGTTCGCACGTCGGGTGGAACGTGGCATTGCCAACAAGGCCCGCAGACAGCCTTGTTCGGCCGTGCCGGAACCCGACTGCTGCTCGATCGCCGCTCCGGCGACGGCACCACTCCGGCCGGCGTCTTTCCACTCGGTGTCGTGACGGCTTGGGACGGCCAAACATTCAGCATCTTCGGCAACTCGCCCAATCCCGGTGTACACGCTCCCTACCGATCAGTCCGCCAGAACGATTGTTGGGGAGCAACGCCGCACTCGGCTCGATATCAACATCTCGTCGACCGACCGAACTGTCCCGGCCCGGAGGACGAATGGCTGCCCCGGTTTGGCGATGTGTATTCGCATGCCGCCGTGATCGGGGCAAACCTCGACCCGATCTCCGGTGACGCGCCTGGCGAGACACCGTATGCGGCAGCGATCTTCCTGCACCGCAACAGCTACACAGCGTCAGGGGCCGCTCAGCCGACCAGCGGTTGCGTGTCGCTCACGTACGAGGATCTCGTCGACACGATTCGCCTGCTCGATCCGCGCCTCAACCCCCATTTCGCGATCGGCCCGACCGACTGGCTGAAATCAACCGCCTGATTTCCCTTTTCTCGTTTTCGTTGTCCCCACTCCGGTATCCGGCTTCCCTCGACTCACTCGCAGCATCTGCACAGGAGACCGGAGTTCATCATGGACGTTGTCCAGCTCATCCCGACCAAGGCCACGTTTCGACCCTGGCTCGACCCGATCGTTGACGAGCGCGGTCATGATCCCCGCAGCGCGTATGTCGAGCGTTTCTGGCTCAGTGTGATCGGGCCGACCGCCACTTTTATCATGCGACGGCTTGCCGAAGGGTTCGACACGGAACCATCCGGTTTCACGCTCGATCTCAATCACACCGCCAGCTCGATGGGACTGTCGTTCGAGCGGGGCTCCAATTCTCCGTTCGGCAAGGCGCTGCATCGGTGTGTGATGTTCGGACTCGCCCACCCGCTGTCTGACGGGTTTGCCGTCCGCAGGCGTCTTCCGACGGTTCCGCAACGACACCTCAAACGACTGCCCGACGACATTCAGGTAACACACGAAGAATGGGCTCGCCGCACGATCCGGATCGAGAACCGCGACATCGAGCGGTATCTCGTGGCCGCCGGAGTGCCACCACAGGTCGCAGTACGAGCAAGCGAGGCCGCCGCCCTCGCAGCATAAAGGCATGAACAAACGAACGTTTGGTGTCAGACACCAAACGTTCGTCGCAGCTCGGCGTCACCCAGACCGGTCAGCGACCCCAACCGTTGGGGATCCATGACGTGTGACCCAGCTTGACGACCTTCAGATCACCGTTCGTGCTGTCGTAGTAGGAGATCACCGGGTTGGCGTCGGCACCAACCGTGATCGACGTGTACCAACCGACGTCGCCGGCCGAGTCGACGGTCGTGATCGTCTCACCAAAAGGAGCGCAGGCCGCATCGTTGCACTTGACAACCTTCAAATCAGCGTTCGTGGGGCCCCACAAGGAGATCACCGGGTTGGCGTCGGCACCAACCGTGATCGACGTGAACAACCCGACGTCGCCGGTCGAGTCGACGGTCGTCGCCGCCGCGAACAGACGCCCGAACTGCGCACCAGACGCCCCGGCAGGCCCCGTCGCCCCGGCAGGCCCCGTCGCCCCAGCCGGTCCGCTACCACCCACAGGCCCGGCAGGCCCGACAGGACCCGACACCCCAGCCGGACCGCTACCACCGGCAGGCCCGACAGGCCCGGCAGGACCCGAACTCGACGACTCGTAGAAACCGACCACATCAACCACCAAATGCACCGTCCCCGACAAATTGTAGAACGACATCTTTCCATCAGCCGACAACGCAACCGTCACAGCATTCGGCGTCGGCGCCTGCCCACCGCCAGTTCAAACTAGACGCCAACGGCCGCGGCTTATCCGAAGGAATCACCGTCAAGAAACTCGCCGCCGACGGAAGCACAATCGCCACGTTCATCGACACCGCCGTCGCCGACACCGGAATCAAACAATTCCCATTCGACCCCCACACCGACGCCACAAACGTCTCATCCACCCCAACCGGAGACGAACGCAAACCAACATTGGCAGACCTGGGCATCTCCCCGTCCGCCCGACGGGGAGATGCCCAGCCACATCGCCGTTGAGTGTGGCCCAACGCCGACCGAACGAACGAGCGAACGTTTGGTGTCAGACACCAAACGTTCGCTATTTCGTATAGTTGGTGACTAGGTCGATCAGGAGTCTGGTGCCGAAGCCGCTGGCGCCTTTCGACTTCCAGGCATTGTCAGCATCGACGTTCATCGGGCCGGCGATGTCGAGGTGCGCCCACGGCACACTGCCGGTGAACTCGTTGAGGAACAGCGACGAGGTGATCACACCGGCGTATGGGCCGCCGACGTTCTTCATGTCGGCCACCACGGAATCGAGCAACTTGCGGTAGCGCTTGTCGAGCGGCATTTCCCACACCGGCTCGTCAGCCGCTTCGGCCGAGTTCTTGACCCGCTGCACCAGCGAGCCATCAGAACCCAACACCGCCGCAATCTCTGTGCCGAGCGCACCCATCGCTGCGCCGGTCAGGGTGCAAATGTCGATCACCGCATCGGGCGACTGCTCGACCGCCAACGACAGGCCATCGGCCAGAATCAAGCGACCCTCAGCATCAGTGTTGTGGATCTCGACGGTCTTGCCGTTGCGGATCGTCAACACGTCACCGAGTTTCAGCGCAGAGCCTGATGGCATGTTGTCGGTGCACATGAGGTAGCCCGTCACCTGATTCCGACAGCCGAGCACTTTGAGAGTCGTCATCGCAGCCAGCACGGCTGCCGCACCCGACATGTCCATCTTCATCAAGGCGTGCATCGGATCGCTTGGCTTCAAGCTGATCCCGCCCGAGTCGTACATCACGCCCTTGCCGACCAGTGCGACGTGGGCCTTTGGGTTGCGGGGTGTGTAGGTGAGTTTGACCACGCGAGGCGGTTCAGTCGAACCGGCGTTGACGCCGAGGATCCCGCCACAGCGCATCGTCGCCAGTTGATCTTTGTTGTACACCTCGACACCGAGACCATGCTCGGCAGCCAACGCCGCCGCCTGGTCGGCAAATCCTCGGGCGGTCAGGTGACTCGGGGGAGTGTTGGCAAACTCACGGGCCAGATTGGCGGCGGCGGCGGTGATCACCGCCCGCTCAGCACCC
>JANOTN010000494.1:0-3173 GCA_031416375.1 Ilumatobacteraceae bacterium | reverse complement strand
CGAGCGACCGGCTGACCGGACTGGCTACTACGTTCGTTGCTCATGCAGCCCGATGAGGCGGTTGGCTCCACTCTTGTCCGACGTGACCTGCCGCCTCCGCTTCGCCGTTGGGCGGCGGCGCGGATGGTCAGGCAGGAGCCGAGTTCGTGGGGTGCGGTGTTCGCGCGGACCCGCGAACTCGACCCACGTTCCGCGGCCGCGATCATGAATGGCCTGCTCGACGTGGTTGACATGATCCCGATGCCTGCTCAGGACCTATTGGTCAGAGCCGGGCTCGACAGCTCCGACCATGCGGTTCGGCGTGTCGGACTCGGGCTCGTCGCCGCCAGGGACGGATCTGCCGCTGCGTATGCCCGCGCCATCCGTGACCCGAATGCTCGGATCCGAGCCTGGGCCCAAGCCGGGGTTGAGACACAGCCAGCAGGGTCATCCGACAAGCGGCCAAATCCGAGAGGACCTCGCGAGGTGGTCGGCACGAAGTTGGAGAATCCTTCAACACTGTTTTGATCGTTGCCGTGCGGTACGGATTCGTGATTGCTGGGCACCGCACAAATTCTTGTTCGCTCGGATGTTACGGAGCTGGCTTGGCGGGCCGGCGTCTGCGTGTCTTGGGGACGTCGAAGCCGAGAGTGGCGTAGGCGGGGAGCCGTTTGGTGTGCATCCGATCGAGCACTGGGATGCGTACGTCGACACAGTTATGGAGCTCGACGTGAAGGCGTGTTCGACCGCTCGTTCCCGGCGTGCCTTACGCAGCTCAGCGCTGAGGGAGACGATTTGGTGGTGGAGTGCTTCCTGTTCGCCGGTCGACACAGTCTGGTTGGCGAGTCGTTGGAGCTGGTCGTGGCGGGCTTCCGGAACAAATCGACTCAAGAAGAAACTCGATCGGAATCACCTTCATCGGATAGGGATGCTGATCAAGTGTATGTCAGGGCGGTAGATCGCTCGATCAGACGTCCGGTAAACACGCCCTTGATCGTCAGCGTGTTACCCGTCGGTTGGTTGACGGTCCAGCTGAGATCGATGTCGAGACAGAGCGCGTCGGCGGTGAGGGCCACCACCTTGACTTGACCGACGACCGAGTTGCGGTAGGTGTTGGTGTCATCCGTCGAGATCTGGAGATCCATCCCGATCGTCGGCAGGGGGAATTTGAGACCCTCCAATAGCCCGTCCGTGATGACGTCACCCGCTGCAAGTGGTTTCGTCGATGACGGGAACACCGAGACGAACCCACGCACCTTGCCATCCTCGACCGGCCCGAAGAGGACGAAGGGAGCCGACTCGTCGGGAATCAACTGATCGCCGAAGATCATCGAGTAGCCGAGCAGGTCCGTGGTCGCAGCCAATGCGGTCACGTCCGCCGGAGTGATGGTCGAGTCCGGGTTGGGCACGATGGGAATTTGGAGTGCCACGACATCGACCACCTCGAGCGTGGCCGAGCCCGCCGGCGCGCTACCAACGCGCTCGGCGATCACCGTGACAGGCGGCAGCGAACACTCGGCGGGAAGCGGCTCGCCGGTTGCGGGCACTGTGTCGGCGGGCTCCGTCCCGGGGGCAACACTGACCGAGACGTTGGTACCGCCATCGGTGCCGTCGGCAGACCCTGTGTCGGATCCATTGTCGCCGCATGCCGCCAAGGACACCAGCATCACGGTTGAACACATCGCTGTCCGAAGTCGTGGCATGAGTCCGACCTTAGCTCTCGATCCACGGGCGTCCAGCAGCTTGGGGACGCCATGAAAGCAAAGGAGCAGTCATGACGTAACTGAGCGAAAGCTCTCGATGGCCAGCCGGTGAGAGTCCGCCCGGTGCGTCTCAACAGGGCTCCGCAGCCTGATCAGTCGGTGCCGCAGAATGTCTCCCTCAATCGAGGCATGGTGTCTGCAGTGGCTCCGCACGAATTCAGCCGGTGGCGTCACGAAGTTCGGAAACTGGTGGGGTAACGCCGCGGATGCCTTCCGCAGAACCAAGGAACGGCCCTCCGAGGAGATCGACGCAGTCGGATCGCTGCGAAACAAGGTGGTCGTCGTCGCTGAGGCGAAATGGACGACCGCACCGATGAGTCCGACAATCATCGACGACCTCGAGACGTACAAGATCCCGGCGTTGCGCGAAGATCTCAAGGTAGCGGTGCGGCCGACATAGTGTTGTTCTCGAAATCTGGGTACACGCCGTCGTTGCAAGCCCTCGCTCGCCGCGAGACACACATCACCCTCGTCGACGTCGCCCAGTCTCTCGCTCAACCACGCGAATCGTAGGTAGCCAACTTACGATTCGCGTCGTGCGGTCCCGGTGCCAGTAGCTCCTTGGGTTAGCCCTGCACATGGTGATCCGAGCCCGCGTCGGCGACGGAACCGAGTTCTACCGCCTCCACACCGCCTGAGCCCGAAGTGCAGGGCAAGGGATCGTCGGCAGGGAGCCAGGCGAGTGTGCAGGCGCCCCAAGGAGTCTGGCGCACGTCGTAGATGGCCAGTCCGAGGGCGTGTGCCAGGCGTTGGGTGTTGGGTGTCATCGTCATCGTCAGCGTTGAGGCCGACTCGTCGTTCATGTGGCGGGTCGAACAGCTGGGGTGCCCACTCACCCCAAGCTTGACAACTGTTCGTCGTTGCCACCGTGGGCGTCTCAGCTGATGCCGAGCCATCGCCGGTACGCGTTGGCGAGCGATAGCGCGGGACCGGTCGGGAGTACGAGGTCGAGGAGAGAGACTCGGTGGGTCTCACCGTCGCGCGTGATCACAACGAGCAGCCGCGCCGTTCGTCCCGGTCGAAATCGACGGAGCGAACCTGGACGCCGATCAGCGACGCGGATAGCGAGTCGCCCACCGCCGAATCGGCCTTCGGCCTCGGCTTATCCGAACTTGTCACCTCGGAGCACGGTGACTTCGGTTGTCCATGCGATCGCCGCGTAGTGGGGGAAGTACCGATCAGCCAGCACGCCGAGCAGCGCTTCGGCGAGCTCTGAGCCCACGACGGTCTCGATGCGGACGTTGCCTTCTCCGCTCGCGCCTGCCCGCACCCCGCTGGAACCCGCCCCGCGGGCGGTGGTGATGGTGTGACCGGTTGCGCCGACGGCGTGAAGGTCGCGTACCAACCGATCCTCAAGGATCGCTTCGGCCACGATCGTCACGAGAGTCATTTTCATGGTCAATCTCCGATTCCCTGGAAGAGCTTGGCGAT
>JANOTN010000493.1:0-5941 GCA_031416375.1 Ilumatobacteraceae bacterium | reverse complement strand
CCAATCAACCGAAAACCAGGAAGGTCCCGATGGACAACAACTTGATGCTCGTGTTCAGTAACCCTGTCGCCGGGCAGGATGACGCCTACAACACCTGGTACGACGACGTCCACCTTGGGGATGTCTTGCAGGTGCCAGGCGTTGTCGGTGCCAAGCGATTCACCCTGGTCGAGATGCCATCGCCCGACGGTGAGTCGGCACCGGTGCCGGCGCATCGCTATCTCGCGGTGTACCAACTCGATCGCGAACCGGCAGAAGTGATGGCCGAGTTGATGGTGCGTGTCGAATCTGGCGCGATGCTGATCGACGATTCGCTTGCACAGGACAGCATCGGCCTTACTGCCTGGCGTCAGCGCTGAACCGGCGGATGCGTCTTTGCGGCCTGGGCGTGACACGATGGATACATGACGGATCAAGACGGTCGGGCTTCGAACCCAACGACTTCAGCCGGCTGGTATCCGGATCCACAGCGTCCCGACATGCAGCGATATTGGGACGGGACGACGTGGACCGAACACACGCATGACGGAGCAGCTGCGGCGGGCGCTAGCGGTCCCACCGGGCATGGCGGGAACGGCGGGTGGGGCACGGCAGGCATGGGTCCGTACTACGTCTCCGTGATGGGACAAGAGCATGGGCCGCTGAACGCGCCGCAACTGCAGCAAATGGCGCTCGCTAAACAGCTTGAATCGAACACTCTGGTCCGGGGCGAACAGGGTGGTTGGTTCCCGGCGTCGCAGGTGCCCGGCGTGTTCTCTGACAAGGAGTGGACCACAGCGCTGATCCTGTCGGTGCTCGTTGGCGCTTTCGGCGTCGATCAGTTCTACCTTGGAAACACAGGCCTCGGTTTGGGCAAGTTGTTCACCCTCGGTGGCTGTGGAGTGTGGTCGCTGATCGACATCATCCGAATTGCAACGAACAGCGTCTCGGACAGTCAGGGTCGTCCGTTGCGCAAGTGACCCTGCCGAGTGAGATGAATTTCTGACACATGTGTCAGAATCAACTCATGCTTGAAGCTGTGATTGTTGCTGGTGCTCGAACCCCGATTGGGCGAGCGAATCGTGGTTCGTTGGTCGACATTGATGCGGCGACACTCGCCGAGATCGTGTTGGGTGCAACGATCGAGCGTTCGGGTATCGACCCGACACTGATCGACGACGTTGTGCTCGCCGAATCGATGCAGGGCGGCGGCGTACTCGCCCGTTATGCAGCAAACCGGCTCGGTCTCACCGAGGTGCCGGGTCTCGCCAACAACCGTCATTGCGCCGGGGGGTTGAGCGCGATCCAAATCGGCGCAGCAAGCATTCGAGCCGGAATGGATCGGGTTGTGCTCGCCGGTGGAACCGAGAGCCTCAGTTCCACTCCGCAACAACTCAAGTCGATTCCCGGTTCGGCAAAGGACTACCAGCCCTGGGCGCCGCTCAGCCACCCGGACTCACCGGAGGCACCGGCGTTCGACATGAGCATCACCGTCGGTGAGAACACCGCCCGCGAAGCAGGTGTCACGCGTGAACAGGCTGACGAGTGGGCGTTCCACTCACACCAACGGGCTGCAGCGGCGGTCAACAGCGGACGCTTCGACGACGAGATTGTGCCGGTCGAAGTGTCCGACGCCAACGGGATTCGCCTGTTCGCCCGTGACGAGCACCCGCGTGCAGACACCACACTCGAAAAGCTCGCCTCGCTCAAGGTGATCCATCCCGAACTCGCCAACGCGATCATCACCGCAGGGAACTCGGCCGGGCTCAACGACGCAGCCGCTGCCGTGATGATCATGAGCGACGAGGCAGCACGCAGCGAGGGTGCCCTGCCGCTCGCCCGGATCATCTCGTGGGCGTCGATTGGAATCGATCCGGTGCTCACCGGTCTCGCCCCGACGAAGGCAATTCCGAAGGCGCTCGACCGCGCCAACATGAAGATCGGCGATGTCGACCTGTTCGAAATCAATGAGGCGTTTTGCTCGATGGCAGTCGCTTCGACTCGGATTCTCGGCATTGATCATTCGATTGCCAACGTGAATGGGTCGGGATGCGGGCTCGGTCACCCGATTGCGGCGACGGGTGCTCGGATGGTCGTGAGCATGATCCACGAACTGCGCAAGCGCAATCTCTCGGTTGGTTGCGTGGCGATGTGTGCCGGCGGAGGGATGGGTTCGGCGTTGGTGCTGGAACTGCTGTGAGCGAACCCGTCGAGGATCAGATCCGGCGAACTGATGCGGACGGGATCATCACGCTGACGTTCACTCGGGACCACAAGCTGAATGCTGTCAGCGACGAGATGCTCGACGTGATGCGCGTCGCCGTTGCCGATCTTGGTGATCAAGAATCAATCCGGGCGCTCGTGATCACCGCTGAGGGCCGCTACTTCACTGCTGGAAAAGACATCGGGCAGATGGGGGAATACTCGCCCTCGGGCGTGGCGCTGCGACGGAACTATCGACGCTTGCACGAGTTGTTCGATGAGTTGGAGCGGCTTGAGAAGCCGATCATCCTCGCTGCTCAGGGACCCTGTCTTGGTGTCGGCGTCGAGATGTCGGCGTCGTGCGACTTCCGGTTTGCGAGCGAGCGAGCGATTTTTGGATTGCCAGAAATTCCAAACCTGGCCGTGCTTCCCGGGTCCGGAGGCGTAAGCCGACTCACCCGAATCGTCGGCCCGCACTGGGCGCGATGGCTGGCGATGGCTGGCGAGAACATCACCGCCGAACATGCTCTCAACATTGGGCTCGTCCATCAAGTGCTTCCCGACGAAGGCTTTCACGACGCCGTGCAGGCGTGGGTCCGAAAGTTGATTTCGAACTCGGCTGAGGCGCTCGGCCTCGCCAAGATCGCCATCGACGCCGCTGTCGATAGTGATCGCCGCACCGCCCGCCACATCGACCGAATGGCCAACACCCAACTGCTCCAATCGCGCGAACATCTCGAGAAGATCGAAGCGTTCCGTAATCGTTCCAAGCGTTGAGCGAGTTGTGACCACGGTTTGGGGGCTCGTCGAGCAGCAGGCTGAGGCTCGGCCTGAAACGCTGATCGCAGTCGACGAGCACGGCAACGAACTCACCTTTCTTGGTGCCCACGATGCGGCGCTACGAATGGCGAAAGGTTTGCACGGGTTGGGCCTCGGTCGCGACGACGTCGTGTCGTGGCAGTTGCCGAACTGGCGCGACGCAATCGTGTTGACCCTCGCCCTCAGTCGCCTGCAGGTGACGCAGAATCCAATCGTCGCCATTCTCGGCGAGCGCGAGGTCGGATTCATTGCCCGCCAGGCGAGGTCCAAGTTGCTGATCGTGCCCCGCCGGCATGGCAAGTTCGACTACGTCACGATGGCGACTGAAATTGCTGCTCGAACTGAGGGCGTCACCCCGCTGGCGGTGTCGCCGGGTGACTTCCCGTCGGGTGATGGTGAGCTACCGGTGTTCGTCGACGAGGCGGCCGAGACGGTGCGTTGGTTGTTCTATACGTCCGGCACGACTGCTGACCCGAAGGGTGCTCGTCACACCGACCGAACGTTGATCGCCGGGGCGCGGGGGTTTGTCGAAGCGCTCGGCTTGACGGACCGAGATCGCGTTTCCGGGCTGCTGCCGTTGACTCATATCGGCGGGATCATTCACGTGATCGCCTCATTGCTCACCGGTGCGCCGATGATCGTGGCCGCCTCGTTCGACCCGGAACGCACGATCGAGTATCTGCGGGAACAGCGCGCCACCACGATCCCCGGTGCGATGCCGTTCGTACACGCCTACTTCGCCTATCAGGAAGCTCATCCCGAGGTCGTCCCGCTGTTCCCCGATGCCCGCGTGATGACCCACGGCGGTTCACCGAAACCGCCGGCTCTGCATTACGAAGCCAAGCGCCGAATCGGGACGGTGGGAATCGTGTCGGGATACGGCATGACCGAATGTCCGATGGCGATCTGGAACAGACCCCAAGATGCTGACGAGGATCTCGCCTGCACGGAGGGAACTCCGGTGACCGGGGTCGAAATGCGGATCGTCGACGATGAAGTTCGTGTGCGTGGCCCGCAGATGATGCTCGGCTACGTCGACTCATCGCTTGACGAGCATGTGTTCGACGCCGAGGGTTTCTTCTGTTCCGGTGACCTTGGCGAGGTCGATCAGCGCGGTCGGCTGACGATCACCGGTCGCCTCAAAGACATCATCATCCGCAACATGGAAAACATCTCGGCGACCGAACTGGAGAACCTGATTCACCCGCACCCGAAGGTGCGTGAGGTTGCCGTGATTGGGCTCCCGCACGAAACCACGGGCGAGATTGCCTGCGCCGTTGTCACACCGGTCGACCCTTCAGATCCACCCACGCTGGCCGAGTTGTGTGAGCATCTGCTTGCCGAGGGTCTCAGCAGTCGCAAGCTTCCGGAACAACTCGAACTGGTCGACAAACTGCCTCGGAACGCGATGGACAAACTGCTCAAGAACGAGCTGCGAACCAGATTTGGAGCGTGAGATACCGATCATGAAACGAACGTTGGTGTTGGCAGGTGGAGGCGTCGCTGGGATCGCCTGGGAACTTGGCGTGTTGTTGGGGCTTCGTGACGAAGGTGTCGATGTGGTCGGTTCGGTTGACCTGGTGATCGGCACCTCGGCTGGTTCGGCGGTCGGCGGTCAGATCCTGTCAGGCATCGACCTTGAGACGCTGTATGAGCGGCAACTGCTGGCGGCTCACGGAGAGATCAACCCAACGGTCGATTTCGAGCTGATGATGTCGGTGTTCGCCGACCTGTTCGGCGGCAACTTGCCCGATCACGCCGGGCGACTCAGAATCTGCGAGGCCGCTCGCAATGCCGAGACGATCGCGCCCGAACTCCGCCGGGCCGTGATCGAGTGGCGTCTCCCGAGTCACGGCTGGCCGACGGTACCGTTCCGGGTAACCGCAGTCGATGTAGAGACCGGCGAACTCGTCGTGTTCGATCGGTCGTCCGGTGTTGACCTGGTCGACGCCGTCGCTGCGAGTTGTGCGGTTCCAGTGATCTGGCCGCTCGTCGAAATCGGCGGGCGTCGATATACGGACGGCGGCGTCTACTCGCCAACCAACGCTCAACTCGCAGTTGGTTCCGACGTTGCCCTGGTGATCACACCGGGCGGCAGCGACCGAGTCGCCGCGATCGAACCGGAACTGCAAGCACTTCGCGATTCAGGTTGCCGCGTCGACCTGATCGCCGCCGACGCCGAGTCAACGGCCGTGATGCCGAATCCACTCGACCCCGATTCCCGAGCTGCGTCGGCACGTGAAGGTCGCCGCCAAGGCCGCCAAGCGGCCGCCCAGGTTGCCCCGCGTGGTGTCCTCGATCCGGTGAGCGCGGATCTTGATCCTCTCAACTTGCGTGTTCGATGGGCCGTCGCGCGGTCGGACTGACAAAATGATGCGCTGAGCCGGCTTGCGGGCGCGCCGAAGCGCCCCGGATTTCGGGGTGAGGTTCTCGGGTGGGGTTCGGCTAGCAGAGTGTGGTCTGTTGCTGGTCGGATGGTTGGCGGGGTCGCCGGTTGATGGTTGGTTCGGTGCGCCAGATGGTGCCGTCTGGTCGTTGCCAGGTGGCTGTCCGGCCTGATGTCATGGTGAGTTTCCAGCCGCCTTCGTGGACGAGGTGGTGGTGCTTCTCACATAACGGGAGCATGTTGTTGATTGAGGTGTTGCCGCCGTTGCGGAAGAACTCGATGTGATCCATCCCAAACGTTTGGTGTCTGACACCAAACGTTCCCGTCGCCAAACGTCGAGTTGTGTGGTGATGAACGTTTGGTGTCTGACACCAAACGTTCCGTTGGCGTCGCAACACAAACGTCGGGCGGTCGTGACTGGGATTGGTGTCCCGTTGAGTTGTCAACCGGAGTCAAGGGTTTGCGGCTGATTTCTGGGTGGGTCATGCTGGGGTGGGAACGGGCGGTGTCTCGGAGCGCTTGGCGACTCCGTTGGTGGCCCGCTCGTTCCTTCGT
>JANOTN010000492.1:0-6632 GCA_031416375.1 Ilumatobacteraceae bacterium | reverse complement strand
CAGCTGGCTTAAGAGCGGTCCGTACAGCGGTGGTAATGCGTTCGACTTCTTCTTCACGGGCACGATTCCCTGGATCCTGTTGATCGGTGCCGCTGTCGTGACGGTTCTCATGATTCAAGGCACGATCAAGTCAGGCTCGTTGCCGTGGCCGATGATCATCGCGTTCGCCACGATTCTGGCAGCGGTTCTGCTGCTGATTCGCGTCCTGTTCAATCCGGGAGCGGGCGACAGCGGTGTTGATCGTGGCATCGGCATGATCCTGAGCTTCGTCTCTGGGATCGTCGCCGCAGCCGGTGGCGTGATGAGTTACACGGCTGGTGGCGGAAACATCAAGGACCTTGCCGACATCAGCAAGATCAAAGGTTCCTTCGACAGTAAAGACACCACCCCACCTCCACCCTTACCACCACCCACCTGACATGACCTGACCCAAACGCGTGAGCTTGTTGCGGGAATAGTCCGCAACAAGCTCACGGGTTCGGATTGGGTTTATCGGATCTGGATTAGAGAGTGGCGAGGATGGCGACCATCAGCTCGCCGGCTTCGGTGGGGTTGAGGCCGATCTTGACTCCGGCGTCGGCGAGGGCATCCATCTTTCCTTGGGCTGTGCCTTTGCCGCCAGAGACGATTGCGCCGGCGTGGCCCATCTTCTTGCCGGCTGGGGCGGTGACTCCAGCGATGTAGGCACTCATCGGTTTCGACACATTGGCCTTGATGAACTCAGCCGCTTCTTCTTCGGCTGAGCCGCCGATTTCGCCGATCAAGATGATCGCATGCGTCTCGGGATCGGCCTCGAACTCGGCGAGGCAGTCGATGAAATTCGTTCCCGGTACGGGATCGCCGCCGATGCCGACGCAGGTCGACACGCCGATCCCCTTCTGCTTCAGTTCGTACAGCGCCTGATAGGTCAGAGTGCCTGATCGGCTGACGATGCCGACGTTCGGCCCAGCCGCGGTGGGGAGTTGGGCGATCTCTCCGGCGGTGATCCCGATGTTGCACTTGCCTGGGCTGATGATTCCCGGGCAGTTGGGGCCAAGTAGGCGGGTGTTCGGAAAGTAACGTACGAGCGTATTGAAGGTCAACGCCTCGTCTTGGGCGGGGACCCCTTCTGTGATGCAGACAACGAATCCAACACCGGCGCGAGCGGCTTCGAGGATCGCAGCCGGAGCAGCCTTCGGCGGCACAGCGACAAACGATGCCGTCGCCCCTGTTGCCGCGACAGCATCGGCGACGCTGTCGAAGATCGGGATGCCCTCGACATCCTGGCCGCCCTTCCCGGGTGTGACGCCGGCAACGACCTGCGTGCCATAGGCCTTGTTGCGTAGTCCGTGGTACCTGCCTTGGCCGCCGGTGAGCCCCTGGACGATCACCTTGGTGTGTTCGTTGACGAAGATTGCCATGTCAGTTTCTCGTCTCTCAGTTGGCGTTTGCCAGGGCTACGGCGACACGCGCGGCGTCGAGCATCGTAGGTTCGGAGCGAAGCTTGGATTCGGGAATCCCGGCGTCGGCCAGAATCCGTCGACCCTCCTCGGCATTCGTGCCGTCGAGACGGATCACGATCGGCGCTCTCAGGTCGACCCGGCCCATCGCTTCCACGATCCCCTTGGCAACCTCCTCACCACGCGTGATGCCGCCGAAGATGTTGATGAAGATCGACTTCACGGACTGGTCGAAGTTGATCACTTCCAGTGCGGCAGCCATTACATCGGCATTGGCGCCGCCACCGATGTCGAGGAAGTTCGCGGCGGCACCACCCACCTGATTGACGACGTCAAGTGTCGACATCGCCAGACCGGCACCGTTTGCGATGATCCCGACGCTGCCCTCCAGGCCGATGTACTGCAGATCGTTGGCCTTGGCCAACTGCTCGCGCTCGTCGAGCACCTCGGTGGCCGAATACTCGGCCCACTCGGGGTGGCGGAAGGCGGCATTGTTGTCGAGGCTGACCTTGGCATCGAGGGCATGAACTTCGCCGGTCGGCTTGAGGATTAGTGGGTTGATCTCGGCCAGATCGCAGTCGCCATCGACGAAGCACCGGTACAGCTTGACGAGGATGTCGGTGACACCCTCGATCGCCCGATCCGGAATCTGAGCGTCGGTCGCCGCCTTGCGAGCGGTCGCTACATCGAGCCCATCGACCGGGTCTATGTGCAGCATTATGATCGCCTCAGGGTTGGTCTCGGCGACTGTCTCGATTTCGACGCCGCCTTCCTTCGACAACATGAGCAGATGCTTCTTGGCGGCACGGTCGAGGGTGAAGCTGGCGTAGTACTCCTCCTCGATGTCGGATGCGTTCTCGACCCACACGCGGTTCACGACGTGGCCCTTGATGTCCATTCCGAGGATCTTCCCGGCGTGCAAACGAACCTCATCGGCATCGTTGGCGAGCTGGATTCCCCCCGCCTTGCCGCGCCCGCCGACTTGCACCTGCGCCTTGACGACAACTGGATAACCGGCCGCCTCGGCGGCAGCGACGGCCTCGTCAACCGTGTCAGCCTTGTCGCCCGGGCTGACCGGAATGTCGTAACGGGCGAAGTACTGCTTGCCCTGATATTCGAACAGATCCATCGGTCTGTTGGTCCCTTCTGATTCGCGGTCTGATTTTCGGTCTACTGTTCTTCTCTGGCGTCGAGTGCGGTTTCGAGCCAGGCGCTGATCGCACGGAGCGACGCGCCGGGCTGAAAGATTTGGGCGATGCCCTGCTCACGGAGCGTGCGCGCATCGGCGTCGGGGATCACGCCGCCGCCGAAGACGAGCGCGTCACCAAGTCCACGGTCGCGGAGCTCCTGCTGCACCCGAGGAAACAGCGTCAGATGCGCACCCGACAGCAGCGACAGCCCGACCGCGTCGGCGTCCTCTTGGAGTACGGTTTCGGCGATCTGCTCGGGTGTCTGGTGTAACCCCGTGTAGATCACCTCGAAGCCGGCGTCGCGAAGCGCACGGGTGATCGTCTTGGCCCCGCGGTCGTGCCCATCAAGCCCGGGTTTGGCGACGACAACTCGATACTGGCGCTTCACGAATGAGTGACCCTATTCGGTGAGACCAACGACCAACCAACCCGCTGCTTCGACCGGATGGTCAGGCACACTGTGTTCGTGCAGGTACCCGAACTTCGCTCCCCCTTCGCTCGGGCCGTTCTGCCGGTGCTCGGCGGTGCCGTTGTGCTGGCGATCATTGCCGGATTCACATGGGCGATCGCCGCCTATATCTCCGGTGGTGAGTCACGAACCACCAACCGACTGGCACCCAGCTTCTTCACGATCGGCAATGTCGAAGGTCTCGCAGAAACGGTCGCCGAGGAAGGGCCGCTCTTCTTTCCTGAGCTTGGCACGGCGATCGGAACCCGTTCGATCGTGGTCAATCACACGGGCGACGTACCCGCCGACAACTGGCGCGTCTACTGGGCCTATCCGGCCGACCGCGATCCGACCTGCGTCGTCAGACAAATTCCAAAGACCTCGACGTTCACCGATTGTGACGGCCGCACGATCGACGTCACCGAGTTGTCGCCTCCTGATCAAGGTGTGGTCCCCCGAGTCGAAGAACGAACCACCTTGATCATCGACTTGCGCGGCGTCACCCACGCCGACGAGTCTGGGTGACCGGCTGCCAGAAATTGGGAACCGATTGTGGCCTAATGTGCTCATACATACACAGTGAGGCACGTCAGGCCCGGACTGACGCCCAGCGAGATAGGGGAACGTCATGAGTACAGGCGTCGTGCGGATCGGTTTACTGCTTATTGCTGGGGTTGTGGTGGTCGGTTGCGGCGACCCCGATGCAGTGTCGAGCGAGCCAACCGCCAGTCCGTTGGCTGAGTTGATGGGCTGGGATCAGCAGTACAACGAGGTCGAAGCACGCGCCCAACAGTTGGAGCAGGAAGAAGTCGTTGCCACCTGCATGCGCGAGGAGGGTTTCGAGTACACCCCCGTCGACTATTCAGCGCAGGGTCCCCAGGTCGTCGATGACGCCGCCGAGTTGTACAACGATCCGAAGGCATTTGGCGAAAAGTACGGGTACGGCGTGGTCCATAACTATGAACTGTGGGAGGAACCCAACTTCAACGCCGACGGCGAACTCAGTTACTCAGATAGTGGCGGGTTCGAGGATCCGAACTGGGAGTACCAACAGACGTTGTCGCCGAGTGAGCAGGAGGCCTATCAGGAGTTGCTCTACGGCGACCAGTCGATGTACGAGATGTCGGCGGAGGAAGTGTTCATCGAGGGCGATTCGGCGATCGCTGAGGACGCTCCGGCCGCAACCGCAACGGCCGTGATGGTTCCGATCGAGGAGCAAGGCTGCTACGGAAAGGCGTCCGCCGAGGTCTACGGCGAGCAGCCGTACCAGGATCCTGAGATCCAAGAACGGATGAACGAGTACTACGAGAACCAGCAAGCTGACCCAGAGCTTGAAGCCGCCTTCGAGGACTGGCTGACCTGCATGGTCGACCAACTCGGCAACCTCGAAGACATGGCCGAAAACGACGGCTTGGCGATCATGACGATCACCAGGCCCGACTCGATGTATAGCTACGTCGACGGTCTGAAGCAGATCGCCCAAGGGCTCGAAATGTTCCCGATGGATCCCGACACCGGGATGCCGATCGGAGATGTCGGCGACAAACAAATGTACAGCGGGAACTCGAATGAGGACGGAACCGGATGGGCGTCGGTTGGCACCCCGAAGCCGATCAGCGAAACTGACCTTGAAGCACTTCGTCAACGGGAACTCGAACTGTGGAAGGTCGATTTCGGTTGCCAGGAAGATGTCGATCTGACAGGAATCCGCGAGCGCGGCGAGCAGCGACTCGTCGACGAACTGATCGCCGACTTCCCCGAGCTGACCGAAACGACCGACAAATGACCGTCGGGATCGAAGCCGATGACGCCACGGAAAATCTGGCTGACGCTGCGAATGTCACGAGCACCGTCGAGTTGACCGACAACTCGTGGCGCGATGCTGCCTCCAAATTTGACGGGCGTCGTCGCCGACGTCAGGGCGCAATCGTGCTCGCGATTGCGCTCGCCTCGGCTGCTGGCGGGGTGCTGATCGGTCGAAGCATCAAGTCCCCTGCCGACGAGGCAGCCGACCGGGCTGCGCCGCTGGCGTCGCGGATCGTCGTTCCGGTCGAGCGGCGGCTGCTCAGCTCCTCGCTGGTTTTGTCTGGCGAGGTGCGGTTCAACGAGCCAACACCGATCAAGCTTGCAGGATCGGTTGGAGTGGAAGCCGGGGAGGCGTCGGTGATCACGCGGGTCCCCGAGATCGACCAGCTGATTCAGGAGGGTGACGCGATCTTCGACGTCACCAGCCGGCCGGTCTTCACACTCCAGGGCGAGCTGCCGATGTATCGCAGTTTGGCTGCCGGGTCCCAGGGACCAGACGTTCGTCAGCTAGAGGAAGCGCTTAATCGACTCGGTTTCGTCCCAGGCACCGTCGACAACGTCTTCGACGAGGCCACCGAGCAGGCCGTGAGCGCGTTCTATACCGAGAAGGGCTACGACGCCGAGGGTCCATCGCAAGCCGAGCGCGACCAACTGCGAGCAGCACGCCAAGCCGTGACCGATGCCGAAGGAACACTTCGCACCGCCCAGAAGGATCTCACTCAGCAAGCCGACACACGGACCCCATCAGAGTTGCTGCAGCTCGATCAAGCGTTGGAGGCCGCCGAAGTGGCCGTGCCTGCCGCCGAGCGAGCAGCTGCTCGCGCCAACGAGTCGGCCGCCCAGGAGTGGCAGACCGCAGCCGTTTCGGGCGACACCAAGCGGACGTTGCGTGACTCGGCGGCGGTACTCCTCAACGCCGCCAGGGTTCCAGGGGCGATCGACGTGAATACCGGTGAACCCCATACAGCTGAGTCGCTTGCGTTGCTCGAAACCCAGGTAGCACTCGCCGAGGAGGAGCTCGCCCGCGCTGAGGCCGACATAGTCGCCGCCGCCTCGAACCAGGAGGCTGTCAGGTCGCAAGGAGCGGCCGATCTCAAATCGGCGAGGGACAGCCGAACGCTGCAGCGTTTGCAGTATGAGGAATCAACTGCACCGGCCGACACTGCCGTCGCGCAAGCCGCCGTTTCTCAGGCCGAAGCCAACGTCACCGCCGCCCGGGACGATCTGGCCGTGCTCGACTCGGAAATTGGCGTTCGGATCTCGCCAGGGGAAATCATCTTCGTTCCGATCCTTCCGTCGACGGTGACCGAGTTGTACGCCGTTCCTGGATCGCCGACAACGAATCAGCTGGGCACGTTGTCGACGGCCGACACACTCGTATCAGCTCGTGTCAGCAGAGCCGATTCGGGGTTGGTCACGGTGGGGGCCACGGTGACCTTGGAGATTCGAGACACGTCTGTCGAAACCACCGGAACCGTGTTGTCCGTCGGCCAACCGCGTGAGGAAGTCGACCCGTCGGCGGGAGGCGATCCGGGTGGAGGACGCACGAGTAGCGGCTCTGGCCGGTTGGAAGTCCTGATTGCTCCCGATGACGCCGCCCTCCTGCGCGACTTCGTGTTCTACTCGGCACGAGTGCGGATCGATATCGCCTCCACCGACGGTGAAGTGCTCGTCGTGCCGGTGGCGGCTCTGTCGGTCGGCCCTGGCGGAGATTCGCGGGTTGAGATCGAAACGCGTGCAGTCACTGTC
>JANOTN010000491.1:0-2657 GCA_031416375.1 Ilumatobacteraceae bacterium | reverse complement strand
GTGGCGACGAGCGGTGCGCCCAGCACCCCGTGCCAAAATCGCACCGTCGTATCCATGTCATTGGTGATCAACGCCAGGTGATTCAATCCCTGCCAAGCAACAGTGTCAGCCATGATCTTCGGTCCTTTCAGGTAGCCGTTCCAACAGCTCCCAGTATCACCGGCACGAGAGCAGTAGTCCACCTGGACTGGAACGCGGACTATCTCAAACCTTTACTCAAACAGATGAGACGGTTCTGATGGACGTCGGTCCTGCTATGTCGGGCAGGTCGACCGAGGTTGGATACGAGGTGAGAAATGAGCCGTGTTCGTCGAGGAGCGCTCAGTCGCGTGCCAGATCTACGGACGGGTGCGGACCGGCCCAGAGCACGCTGATCTGACCGCGATCAGGGCCGTACGCCCAAACTGCGCGCCACGCAGCAGGCGTGCTCGTTTCAAGGTACGCAAACCATAGTTGTGATCCCCACGCCGTCGCGTCTGCCCCTTGTACAGGATGGTTGTTCAGACTGGGATCGCGGGGGTCGGCCGCCAGATTTGCGAGACGAGCTGCGACCTTTCTGTGGCGTCGGGCATCAGTACTTCTCAAATGCGCAAGAGCCTTCGCCGCCTTCGGGGCGTAGATCAAGGTGAACATGGCGAGCGCATGCTAGCACTTTATCCTAGTTCCCTATTTGGACATTGGCTTGATACCCAGGTTTGGTGATAACATTCCACCCGTGAACACCTACCTCGGTCTCGATGCTCAGCGCCGTCTGAGCCTCGGACGTTTGATTCCGAAGGGCATCGACGGCTTCCTTGTTGAACAGCAGGGCGATGGCCGATTGATCTTGACCCCTGCCACTCCGGTTCCGACGACCGAACTTCCCCACTGGTTACTCGATGAGGTCAGGGAGAGCGAGAAGGAAATTCTGGCCGGTAAGGGATCGACCGATTACTGACCGATTCGAGACGTCACCGATCACTGATCGCTGACATGCCGGACGGTGGCCGATGATGAGTGGCAAGGTCACGCCGACTCTGTCCGGGTGAGTCACATACTTGCCCGACGACGAAGTCACCACCGACTCGATCGAGCTTGTCGCGCAGCAACATCATGGGAGCGGCGTCCTCGGCGATGCTAACCAGCAAAACGTCGATCCAATGATCCGCAAAACATCGACCGTCAAGTCATCAAAACGTCGGACCGGCCGACCGAACAAGCGTCGGAGCGGTGATGAAGACCGGTTCTCGATGGTCGTTGGTCCTGATATGGCGGGCAGGTTGATCGAGGTCGGCGACGTCGATTCGAGCGAGGCCAGAATGATTGTCCACGCAATGCCCGCCCGTCCCCACGTACTTACCGAGGTGAAAAGTATGGCTCCACGAACCACTGCAGAAATCATGGCGCAAGCAGATCAACTGGCTGACCGGTTTGAACGCGGCGAGATCCCAGGTCCGAGCGCGAAGCACGTTGACGGTGCGATCTTTCGAGCGATCTTCGCAGCGTTCGAGCAACGCGCCCACGCCGACGCTGAACTGGCTTCGGCGATCCACGCTGCCCGGGTGGCGGGTGCCTCGTGGGCCACGATTGGGTCGATGATCGGGCTCACCGGTGAGGCGGTTCGCTCGCGATACGGCCTCACACGAACTGGCTAAACGGAACGCTGGACGCGGCGATGCACCCCTCACGTGTGGAGGGGTTGCATCGTCTGGTCGGTCTGTTTGTCGGGTTGTTTGGCCCGGAGTTTTTGGCGTTGGCGTTCGGGCGGGTGGCTGGAATGGAGTTGGCCGTCGGGTCGCAAGATGGTGATCGTTCGGTCTGGTCCGATGGTGAGTGTCCATCCGCCTTCGTGGATGTTGTGGTGGTGGGTGGCGCAGATGGGTGCCATGTCGGCGAGGTTGGTTTGGCCGCCGTGTTTCCATGGGGTGATGTGGTGGATTTCGCATTTCTCGAAGGGTGTGTCGCAGCCGTCGAAGGCGCATGTTCGGTGGATTGCTCGTAACGCTCGGCGTTGATCAGCGTTGGCGAATCGTTGGGCTCGTCCGAGGTCGAGTGGGACGCTGTCGCCGCCGAGCACGACCGGGATGATGTGTGCGTTGCAGGCCAGACGGCGTGCCATTTCGACCGGGATCTGGGTTCCGTCAGCGAACTCGCAGGTCGAGTGCTCGTGTAGCCCGTTGGTGATCGTGTCGAGATCGATGTGGACGACGATCTCGGTGGCTGCCGGCCGGATTGTTTGATGTCCGCCGGCAATCAACCGACCGAGTGCGTGGGCGGCGAGGTGGTTGCGATCGATCTGGCGGTCGTCGTTGTCGGCGTCTTTGCGTTTGGCGATCATTGCAGCGACTTTGGTGTCGAGTGAGGTGAAGATGCGATGACCGAGTTCTGGGTCGAACTCACCGCTGAGTCGGTACATCCCGGTGCGCGGGCAAATCGACCGCCGCAGCGTGGTGTCACGCCTTTGTCGTTCGGATCGTTCGATGCCTTGACCTTTGGCGATCCGGTCTTTCAACTGTCGGCAATGCCGTGCGAACTCTTCCGGTGTCGAATGTGTCGCCTGATCCAGTAGTGACGCCTCGTGCTCCAAGAACAGTTCCTTGCTGGCGTCATCGAGTCGGGCGGTGGCGTTGGCGAGTGCGTCGGTGTGGCCGGATGAGACAGCACCTTCGGCGAGTGCG
>JANOTN010000490.1:0-2227 GCA_031416375.1 Ilumatobacteraceae bacterium | reverse complement strand
AGAGTAACCCGGCTGCTTGACCACCTCGTCGACCGTGGCACGCTGTGGGACGTTGTCTCTGAGGTCGTGTCGGCCTCCGACGTGGCGACTCGGACCTTCGAGACCAAGGACGGCGACGAGATGACCTTGTCGTGCGCGCCGATCTTTGACGGTGACCGCCTGATCGGCGCCCTGGTCGACGTCGCCAGTCCTCGGCAGCCGACGATCACACGCACCCGGTCGCAGCCGGCGACTCCTGATCGCCGCATCGACCTGCCGGGCGACAACCCGAAGTGGCGATCGGTGCGCGCCGCGGCTGCGAGGTATGCCACCGATCGAATCTCGGTGGTCATCACCGGCACGTCGGGAGTTGGCAAGTGGTCGGTAGCGCGAGAGATGGTCGGACCGGAACTCGACGCCCCGACGACGAAGTTGATTGACTGCGGGGACCTTGACGAAACCAGGCCAGTGACCGAGCAGGTCCCGACCGACACGGGATCAGCATTGATCGTTGTGCTCCGACATCTCGAAACCCTCACCGATCACCAAGTTCGCGAGTTCAGCACCTTACTCAATTTGTCCAGCGGAGCACCTCGACCGTGGGTGCTCTGCACCGCAAATGGGAACGTCGAAGGGCTGTCCTCAGGGCAGCGTCGACTGATCGACAAACTCGAAGCAATCACGCTCGCGCTGCCAGATCTGGAAGCGAGACGTGACGATATTCCGCTGATTGTTCGCGACATCGTCGCTCGACATCCTCGCGGTCGAAGCGTGCATTTCGCCGCCGACGCGATCAACAAGCTGGGCAGTGCCGCATGGCCGGGCAACATTCGACAACTCGAAACCGTTGTGCGGTCATCGATCGCCTCGCGAATCGGAGAGATCACATCGGCACACCTGCCGGTCGAGGTCCGGTCACGATCGAAAGTGCGGTCCCTATCGACGATCGACCAACTCGAGTGCGAGGCGATCATGCAGGCGCTACACGACGCTCATGGCAACAAGGTGGAGGCAGCGCGAAACATTGGGCTCTCGCGTTCCACGATTTACCGAAAGATACGCGCCTACGGCATCGACCCCGATTCCGCGTTCTTCTGAGTTCCGCGATCACGATTCGAGCGCGTTGACCCTGAAAATTTCGGATATGCGGCGTAGGTCTGCGTCGATCAGCTGTGCACGGTCGCCGGATCCGGAAATCGGGTGCGGATCGCCAAGCCTGGTCAGCACGTCGATCGACACCTCGTCGTCGCTCAGGGCGTCGAACGTTTCGATCGTGTGCACGTTGATCGCGTCTGCCCCGATTCGTCCCTGGGCGGCACGCTGAACCCCGACGCCCACCGAAACTACTGCCGCGATACGTCTCCGCGATACGTGAATCGTTCCGGCATAGACGCCCGGCGGTAACGCGACAAGCCGATTGTCTGGCCGTAACCGAATCGAACGAAAGCCCATTGGGTGGCGCAGCGCCGTGCTGGGTTCGATCACTCCGACCAGCTCGAATGATCTGCCGATCATCCTGGCCGCGATTTCCACGTGGCCCGCCTCTACATGCCCGACGATCGAGCGAGAACTGATCGCCGACATGGCATCATGGGGCGTTGATGGTTGGCTGTGGGGGATGTTCATCTGCTCGAGAATTGCCACGAAACGCGCAAGCGGGAGGGGAGCGAAGGACTCGCTGTCGATCAGCAACTCAGCCGGTCTGAGGCGCTGCACGGTGTCGCTCAACTCGTCATCGACTGAGTCGGATATGACGTGCGCACGCGACACGCCGCAACTGACGAGCAGCTCGCAGCGTCGACGAGGGATCGAGAGTTGTGGCCATGGCGGGTCTGTGTCGAGCACAATCGCGAACACCGGAGTTTCGAGCCGATCAGCTCGAATCTGGGCCATGGCGATGAGACGACGGTGGCGCAGATGAACGCCATCAAACTCGCCGACTACGACGACGCCCTGCGGGGGTGCTGACACGATGACGTCGATCGGAACTCGCAACATCAGCGTGCCCTACCGAAGTGATCGGCGAAGAATTTTGCCGGAAGCGGTCTTCGGCAGTTCGTCCACGATCTCCACGGATCGGGGGTACTTGTAGGCGGCCAATCGTTCACGGCTGAAGGCGATAAGGTCGGCCGGGGTCGCGGTCGACCCGGCGACCAGGACGACAAAACCCTTGACTGTCTCACCTCGATAGCTGTCGGCGACACCCACCACGGCGGCTTCGACGACGTCTGGATGGGCGACCAACGCG
>JANOTN010000489.1:0-3544 GCA_031416375.1 Ilumatobacteraceae bacterium | reverse complement strand
ACGGAACCTCAATCGTCGTCGATGACCATGGTCACGGTCACGGTCAACCACGCGCGCCCGAACTGCTCCCTCATCACGGCTTACATCAGCATCAACACGATCATGGTCACGGTCACGGTCACGATCACGATCGCGATCGCGACGAGTCTCAGGCATGACCAGCGATCAGGACCTCCATCGCGCCGTAGCGACACGGTTGGCGGATCACGACCACCAGTACACGAACAATCGGCGCGCAGTGGTGACTGGGCTTGCCGGCGCTGGATCGCCAATCACGCTTCCCGATCTGCTCGCTGCCGATCAATCACTGGCACAGAGTTCGGCATATCGCAGCCTGTCGATACTGGTCGCAGCCGGAGTCGTACGGCGGCTCGTACATGGTGGCGACCATGCGCATTTCGAGTTGGCCGAACACCTCACCGAGCATCACCACCATTTGATCTGTGAGTCGTGTGGCACGGTCGCTGATGTCACGTTCCCCGACCCAGTCGAATCGGCGATGGATCAATCGTTCGAGGATTTGTCAGCGATCGCCGGCTTCAGTCCGAGCCATCACGCGGTCGATATCTACGGCACGTGCAGCGAGTGTCAATAGTGGGGACAGGAGGGCACTCGCACCAACACTCTGCGGGCGATCGCGACATGCCGCCGCTCAACGCCGCGGTAGCGCGCTGGCTGTGGCCGATCGTTGTCGTGTGCGGCATCGCAACGCTGTTGGCGTTGATCGTGATGTGGCCGAGCAGCGATGACGTGTTCGGTGATCCACTCGCTCTCGATGCTGATCCGATCGCGGCTGACGTGGAAGTTGACGACATCGTCGCCTGCAGCTACGCCGCTGATGTGGAATGTCGTCTGATCGGATTCGTCATGCTCGACGGACCCTACGAGGGTGACTTCGGAGCAATGGAGCAGAACATCGAGACGTCGATTCGGGCAGGCGATGAGATCTCGGTAGTCGCCTTCGAGTCAGAGTCCGGTGAACGTGTGTACAGCTTTTACGAGTTCCGGCGCGGTGGTTCGATGCAGGTGCTGCTGATGTTGTTCGTCGGCGCAGTCTTGGTGCTCGGGCGATGGCGTGGACTCGGTGCCCTCGCTGGCCTCGGCGCCAGCCTGCTGATCATCGTTGTATTCACCCTCCCAGCGATCCTCAACGGGTCGAATGCGCTCACGGTTGCGATCGTGACGGCGTCGGTGATTGCCTTCATCGCCCTGTTCCTCGCGCACGGGTTCGAAATTGCCACGGCTGTAGCGCTCGTCTCGACACTGGCGAGCCTGGTGCTCACAGCGCTTCTCGCTTGGGTGTTCGCGACAACCAGTAATCTGACCGGCCTCACGGATGACTCGAGCTTCCTGCTGGCCGGTTTGCGTACCGGAATTGACGCACGTGGGATTGTGCTCGCAGGAATCGTGATTGGTGCGCTCGGTGTGCTCGACGACGTCACCGTGACCCAGGTGTCCGCGGTGTGGGAGTTGAAGCGAGTGCAGCCGGAGTTGACGCTGGCGGGTGTGATGAAACCGGCGCTCCGAATCGGGCGTGATCACATTTCGTCGACGGTCAACACGCTATTCCTCGCGTATGCGGGGGCTGCGCTTCCACTGTTGCTGCTGTTCGTCGAGGCGGGTCAGTCGATCTCGAACGTGGTCACCCGCGAGATTGTGGCGACTGAGTTGATTCGTGCGATGGTCGGCTCGATCGGCTTGGTCGCCTCGGTCCCAATCTCGACATGGCTGGCAGCGCTGGTCGTTTCTGAGCCATCTCGATGTATTGTGCGGTCGAGTTCAGTTGCCGAATAGGCGGCTGAAGAAGCCCGGTTGTTCGGGTTCGTAGCTATCGGGTAGCAAGTGGGGCGCGACGTGCTCGAGATGTCTGGCGACCTCGTTCGGTGTTGGGTTGACGAGTCCGATCTCACCGACTACGACAGTCGGCACGGTCTCGTTGCCGCGGGCGTGTGAGCGCACGATCGCGGCGTCGGCGGGGTTGTCCCGGATGTTGTGATCAACGGTGACAATCCCGAGTCGGTCGAGTCCGCGCCGCAACGACGAACAGAACCCACAGCCGGGCCGCCAGTAACAGTGAACCGCGTCGATCGACATCCGGAATCAGCCCTCGACCAGTGTCGCCAGCCGCTCAAGTGTGGCCCGCAGGTTGGCTGGGTGCCTCTTCGGATACCCCGCAAGTTCGATCACCTTCGGGAACCGTGACGTCGACCAGTCGAACGACTCCGTCACCATCGTGCCGCCCTCGACGGGTTCTAACTCGTATCGCCAACGGTGCTTGCCGAAGTGCGACCAGGCGACCAGGCGGTTCTCCTCGAACTCGACCACGGTGCTGCTGATCCGGTACCGCAGCGGACCGATCTTCATGTCCATGCCGAACTTGGAACCCAGTTTCAGTCGCTGGTCGTTGCCGCGAAGGTTCTGCACGGTCCCGGATCCGTCGAACTCGGCATGGCGGGCAGGATCGGCGATCACATCAAAGATCGCCTCGGGCGATGCCTTGATGGTGCGGGGCTCAGAAACAACTCGTGGAATCACCGCAGCGACGGTATCGCAGCCGGGATCACTGTCACACCGAGTGGCTACCGTGGGTCATCGTGACGGACCCGACACGTTGGACGATCGAGCAGGTGGCTGCAGTCGCTCCTTCACCGCGGGCGATCGCTGCTGCTGAACCGTTGGCAGTTGACTCACGATGGTCAGGTCTGGGTGGCGATGCCCGTGCGTTATGGGGGCGCTGTCGTGGAGGTGGTGCCGAGCCGTACGAGGCGATGGTCGATCATGTTGAGGTCGCATGGCGATGCAACTGCCCAAGTCGCAAGTTGCCGTGCAAGCACGCTCTGGCGTTGTTGATGATGTGGGTTCGGGGAAGCGTCCCCGAATCGGTGCGTCCAGCGCGGGTGTCAAGTTGGGTTGACGGTCGCCAGCGCGGGGCCGAACGCGCCCCAGTTCCCGCGAGGCCGACGGGAGATCGGGAGCCGGCGCGCCCTGACACCGATCCGCCATCCGGTTCACCGGCCGAGCCGAGCGATCGGGGTGAGCTTGATCGGTCGCGAGATCAACGTGTTGCCCGCATGATGGAGGGTCTTACCGAGTTGGATCGGTGGCTCGAGGACCGCATGCGGACTGGCCTCGCCGACCCGGCGCTTTCCAGCTATGCGACCTGGGACGGATTGGCGGCGAGGCTCGTCGATGCCAGCGCCGGTTCGCTGGCGAATCGGGTCCGTCGCCTGGCCGGCCTTGTGGGTGCCAGCCCTGATTGGCACGCCGATGTGCTTGCGGAACTCGGGATGTTGCACCTGATTGCTCAGGCGGGCCGACGGCTCCAGTCGTTGCCCGGTCCGCTCGCTGACGCGGTGGCTACAGCGTCGGGTTGGCAGGTGCGCCAGGCGGAGGTGTTGCTCGGCGCGCCAGATACGGACGACTGGTTCGTGGCGGGTCGGAGTGACGTCAGGGAGGATCGGATCGAAGTTCGGCGGGTGTGGCTGCGAGGTAGTGCTTCGGGTCGTTGGGCGATGCTGCTGTCGTTCGCCGCCTACCAGCAGAC
>JANOTN010000488.1:0-1802 GCA_031416375.1 Ilumatobacteraceae bacterium | reverse complement strand
GATCGCGGTCTCCGCGAACGCCGAAACCTCCCCGTTGATGCCCGCCACCCACGTCTCGTGGCGCTCGATCCGCAGCCCCACCCGCTCCTCGGAATAGGCGCGCTCGATGAACCAGTCGATGGTCTCGGGGCGCAGCAGGTCACGATACGTGGTGCGCCAGGCCGCGTCGGCGATGTCGCGGATGGCCGGAACGTGCGACGGGGTCGCGCGGTGGACGAGGATGGGCGGGGGCGGGGCCTGGAGCGTCATGAGCGACATTCGGCGCTGGGGGTCGAGAGAGCGAACACCGCCGGATTGTACTCAGGCGGTCGAGGCGTCGACGGACGCGCAGACCTGCGCAAGAAGGCCGGGGCCGAACGCTGTGCTCGGCCCCGGCCTCGTGGTCGCTGTGGCTGGAGCGGGAAGCTGGGGCGGCCTCCTACTTGTTCGCGCGAAGGACCGCCCGCTGGACGATCGTGCCAGTGCCTGCCGTGTCCAGGCGGATGAGGATCGTATAGTCGGCGCCCTGGGTGAGCCCCTTCGTCGTGAAGTTGTAGATGTAGAAGCCGTCCGCGACGCGCATCTGGGTGCCGGTGTCAGCGGCGCTGACGCTGGTGGCGAGGACCTCGTCACCGACGATGGGTTCGCCGACGACGCCCTTCTGGTAACTGACGAATAGCGACCGCGTCGTGTCGTAGGTGCCGGGTGCGCACATGCTCGCAAGTTGCACCTTGACGGGGACGACGTTGCCGTACTTCGCGATGTTCCGCTCGTTGTCCTTGATCGGCGCCAGGAACCGGACCGCGTAGGCATCGGACGCCGCCGCGGTGGCCGGCGTCGTGGACACCGATCCGGTGTCGTCGTCGGTCACGGTGATCGTCAGGCTGATCGTGTAGCAGCCGGCGGCCCCGAGCGTGATCGAGTCACTCACGGTCCCGCCCGTCGCCGCCATGGTCCTCGTCACCGACCCGCTCCCACCCGTGACCGTCCACACGAAGGTGACGGTATGGGTATCCAGGAGGCCACTGTCGGCGTAGTTGGCACTCGCGCTGGCCACGTGGGTGACCGGGTTATACGAGTAGAGGACGCCCGACAGGGTCGGGGCGACGTTGCGCACGGTGGTGGTCACTGAACCCGTCCCGGTGCCGCCATCGCCGTCGCTGATCACGACGCTCGCGGTCGACGGGTCGGATGGCGTGTTCGAGGGAGTGTCATCGGCGAACCGGCACTTGAAGCTGCCGGACCCGTCGACTGCGTTGAACGTGTCCACGTTGAGATCCACGCCCAGGGTCCCGCAACTCTGCGAGACGCGGGAGAACGTCTCGGCACCCGGGTCCGTGACCGTGTACGAGTACATGACGGTTCCGGCCTCGTCCACGAGGGATGCACCGGCCAGCGTGACCGTCGGGGCGACGTTGTTGACCTGGACGGACAACGCGTTGGCGCGGTTGAGGAACGTACCGTCCTCGTCGGTGAGGTCGATGGTGATCGCGTAGACGTTGGTGCCGTCGGCGTAGACGTGCATCTTGACGCCGCTGGACGTGTAGAGGTCGCTCGCGCCGTCGCCCCAATGGACGAGCCAGCCGGTCACGGTATCTGCGCCCGGGTCGGTGACCGCCTCCAAGGTGAGGCTGTACGAGGATCCCTCGTTGAGGGCAGCAGCGCCCGAGATAGCAATCGTAGGCACCACGTTGGTGACCGTGATGGTCGGGCTGGTCGTGCCCGTGCCCGCGTCATCGTCGGTGACGACGAACGTGACGACGTAGGTCGCGTTGTCGTTGGGGGTGAAGCTGAAGGTGCTGGCCGTGCCGCCCGTGCCGTAG
>JANOTN010000487.1:0-2264 GCA_031416375.1 Ilumatobacteraceae bacterium | reverse complement strand
GAAGTCCGTGACCGACCAATCGGAGCTCGGGATCCGGTAGGTGCCGGCCTCGATCGGCCCATCGCCTGCGGGAAACGAACCTGATGCAGGCACAGACGCGGTCGCTGATGGCTGAGGGCTCTGCGGTGTCGTACTCGTGTCAACGGACGAACTCGCGTTGTCGTCGCAACCCGTCATGGTCAACATGGCAACCGCAACAATCCCGGCCGCCCAACGGGGAGATGCCCACCGGGTCGTCGAGTACGCTGTGGCTATGAGCAGGTCTTCGGAGGTTCGAGAGTTCGATCCTGTGGTCGTGCCGATCGTCGAGGAGTTCGAGATCAGCATGAGGGAGTGGCTCGCCGGGTTACGTGGCGATGACGAGCCGGTGGTGCTGCCGGTCTCAACGGCCGAACTGCTCGCCGATACGCGCGCTGAGTCGTGACGGTCTGCGTCCTCGATGCCTCGGCTGGGGCTGACCTACTGCTCGACACCGATGTTGGTCGCCGACTTGTTGATCGGCTTGAGGTCGGACCGGACTGGTGGGTGCCGGAGCACTACTTCGTCGAGGTCGCCTCGGTTGTGAGACGAGCGGAATCGACCGGCGCGATCACCACGGTGAAGGCGACTGCGGCGTTGCGATCGTTGAACATTGCCCCGTTGCGGCGCGTGCAGGTCCGGCCGCTGCTCAACGCGGCGTGGGCCAAGCGTGGTCACCTAACGGTCTACGACGCGCTCTATGTGGCGCTCGCCGAGCATCTCGGCGCCACGCTCGTGACCACGGACCTTCGCCTCTCCAGATCGCCCCAGCTCGGGGTACCGGTCATCACCGCGTAACGACAGACAGCAAGATCACTCGCCATCCGGCGATAGCAGGTATTCGGCTGTTGAGGCGGTCGTGTGGTCCTCTGACACGCCGGATTTGAATTACCCGGCAGGCCGCCACTGGCCGGTACGTGACACTGTGGTTCGGTCCTTCGACACAAGCGTTCTCAACGGAACTTCGTAGTCCTACTTCGTGTAGGGCTACGTTCAATTTCGGGGCTCCTCTGACCTCGACTTCGAGATGGTCTCGGTGGACTTCGACCGTGGGGATGAACTCGTCGAGCAGGACGCGGCGTTCCGCGTCGGTTGCGGCTTCCCAGATCTGATCCCATTCGATCTCGGCGAGTAGAGCTACCACATGATCGAACTGGTCGGCAGTGTCGGCCTGTGGCGGATCGGGTGCCTCGTCAGCGGTGAGGGCGGTGATCTGGTCGGCGATGCGTCGTTCTTCGTTCTGGAAGCCCTCCGGGGTGATCTGGTCGGCGTAGTACAGCTGCAGCAGCTTGTGGCGTTGGCGTTCGAGGTCGGTGATCTGACGGCGCTGGTCGGCCTGGCGTCGGCCGTGGGCCTGGCGGCCCACCGTCCGCCGTTCCAGGCCCGATCGAATCGCGGTCTGTAGCTCGTCGTCGTCTCGAATCAGCCGAAGTGCGAGCAATGCTCCACGGAGTAGTCCTTTGTTGGAGAACCGGGGGAGGTCGCAGCCGGAACCGCGATGTCGGCAGCGGTAGCCGAGCCAACCTGAGCCGTTGTCCATGACCGACATTGATCGTCCACACTGACCACACCGGACACGTCCCGACATCAGATCGTTGCCTCGTCGTTGCCCTTTGGACCGGCCGCGGTGGGCGGCTTGAACCTGCTGGTCGGTGACGATTGCGTCGTGGAGCCCGTTGATCCATTCGTCACCGCATTTGACGAGCCCTCGGTAGACCGGATTGCGGAGGATCGATAACACGGTCGACTGATTGACGCCGGTACAACGCGAGACGTCGGCTTGGCTCAGGCCTTCGCCACGAAGCTGGTAGATCGTGCGAACGGTGTCGGCGTGATCGTTGGGGATCAGTACGCCGTCAACGAGATCGAAGCCGGTCGGTGGTCGGTTGATCCAACGCCCTTCTCGTGCGGCTTGGCGTTGTCCCATACGGACGTTTTCGGCGAGCTGTTCACGGTAGAACTGAGCGAACGATCCGAGGATGTTGTAGAACATTCGACCCGTCGCCGAGGACAGATCGAGCTTCTCGGTGAACGAATGCAGGCTTACCCCGGCTTGACCGAATCGATTCGGCAAGACCGATCAGATCACCGAGATTTCGCGAGAGTCGATCGAGTCGCCAGATCAGAACGTTCGAGACGTGACCCTCATCAACCATCTCCAAGAGTTGGATCAGTCCTGGGCGATGGAGGTCCTTGCCTGAGCGGCCTGGATCGCTGATCATCGTCACATGCCCGAGCTCGTGGAG
>JANOTN010000486.1:0-9704 GCA_031416375.1 Ilumatobacteraceae bacterium | reverse complement strand
GTCGCTTCGCAGATTGGACCCTGAAGTGAGAACCCTGAAGTGAGAACCCTGACGTGAGAACCCTGACGTGAGAACCCTGACGTGAGAACCCTGACGTGAGAACCCTGACGTGAGAACCCTGGTCTACGGCCTACAGATCACGGGGGTGTCGACCGTGCGCGCCCTGACGAGGCGGGGGCACCACGTCGTCGTCTGCGATGACACGATCGACCAACCGAAGCGTGCGCTGGCGCGCTCGCTCGGCGTTGAGTTGCTCCCGACTCCGGCTGACGCGGCGGCGTTCGTGAGCGGCTTTAACCTGCTGTCACCGGCACCTGGCGTCCCTGATGGTCACGCCATCATCGTGGCCGCTCAAGCCGCTGGTGTTCCGGTGCAGAGCGAGATCGAGATCGCTTACCGTTGGGAGCAGGAGCGATCTGGCGGACCACGGCCGATTCTGGCGATTACCGGAACTGACGGCAAGACCACGACGACCTTGTTGACCGTTGCGATGCTTCGTGCGGCTGGGGTGAAGACCGAAGCGCTTGGCAACACAGAGATCCCGCTCCTCGACGCCATCGATGACGACAGCTACGACGCCTTCGTAGTCGAGTGCTCGAGCTTTCGCCTGGCGTGGACGCAACAGTTCCGTGCCAACGCCGCGGTTTGGCTGAACTTCGCTCCGGATCATCTCAACTGGCATGCCTCGATGGATTCGTACGAGTCTGCCAAGGCGCGAATCTTTCAGCTCCAGCGGTCCTCTGATGTGGCGATTGGTTCCGACATTGATCCAGCCGTACGCCGACATCTCGATGTTGCCCCTGGCCGACGGCTGACATTCGGACGATTTGATGCTGACTACTTCCTCGACGGAACCACGCTGATGAGCCCGTTCGGACCGATTGCCGACATCGCCGTGATGCGTCGACGGCTGCCACATGACATCACGAATGCTCTGGCGGCGTCAGCGCTGGTGCTCGAAACCAACCTCGCTTCACGTGCCGACATCTCAGCCGCGTTACAGACGTTTGTGAGCCCACCACATCGGATCGAGCCCGTCGGCGAGTCCAACGGGATCAGCTGGTTCAACGATTCAAAGGCGACCACTCCGCATGCCGCATCGACGGCGATCCGGGCGTTTGACTCGCTCGTTCTGATTGCCGGCGGCAGCCGGAAGGGCGTTGACCTGTCGCCGATGGGAGCCGAGGCCCATCGAGTCCGCGCCGTCGTTGCAATCGGTGAGGCAGCCCCCGATATCCACGAGATCTTCCATGGACGCACCACCGTGATCGATGCCAGTTCGATGGCTGAAGCGGTGCAACGCGCAGGCTCGCTGGCTCTCCCAGGCGATGCCGTGGTGCTGTCACCAGGCTGCGCAAGCTTTGACTGGTACGGCGGCTATTCCGAACGCGGCGACGACTTTCGACGACTCGTCCAGCAACACATTCAGCAACAACTCGACCAGCAGATGGAGGCCACCTCGTGACCATAGCGATGCGTCCAAGCACAGCGACACGGCCTGATTCGGATGTGCGCGCCCGCCGCCAGGCGGCACTCGAGCGATTGAACGGTGGTGGTCGAGCGAAGCCGTCACGCCGCGCCACACAGACGAAGCCAGTGCAGCCAACCGAACATCTCGGACCGCCCCCGACCGTGTACTACGTGATCCTCGTCACCGTCGTCGTCTTCGTACTGCTCGGACTGGTGATGGTCATGTCGGCCACATCAGCCAAGCAGGTTGGCGGCGAGCAATCGCCGTACTCGATCTTCGGCCGCCAGGCGATGTGGGCTGGTTTGGGTGTCGTCGGAATGTTCATCGCCGTCAAGGTTCCATACCGGCGGTGGCGGCCATTTGTGATCCCCGGTGCCGTGCTCGCAGCCGGCGGCATGATGTTGCCGTTCGTGCCTGGAGTCGGGGCGACGATCAACGACGCAACCTCGTGGGTTCGATTCGGATCGTTCGGATTCCAACCATCAGAGTTTCTGAAACTGGCGGCGATCGCATTTTTGGCTGACATGTTCGCCCGCAACCAGGCAGAACTGCACCTGCCGAACCGAGGCATGTATCCATTGGCGTTGGTGACATTTGGGTGCGCCGGTGCCAGCTTCATGCAGGGTGACCTCGGGTCGGCGATCGTGCTGGGGTCAGTGATTCTGGCCGTTGGAATGATCGCCGGTGTGCCGATCGTGCACGTCTCGATGATCTCGATGTTCGGCGTGGTGTGCGCAGCAATCGCAATCATGTCGAGTCCACGCCGTTTTAACCGGCTGATCTCGTACCGCGATGTGGAAGCGAACAAGCAAGACCTCGCCTGGCAGTCGTGGCAGGGCCTCGTCAGCATCGCCAACGGCGGGATGACCGGGTCAGGTGTCGGCGGTAGCAACTCGAAACTCGGCTATCTGCCACTCGCCCACAGCGACTTCATCTTCGCCGTGATCGCCGACGAACTTGGTTTCATCGGCTCGGTCGCCGTCGTCGGCGGATTTGCTCTGCTCGTGTACTTCGGTGTTCAGACGGCGTTGGCGGCACCTGACCAGTTCGGGATCATTCTCGCCGGTGGGATATCGGTGTGGTTCGGTGTACAGGCCTTCGTCAACATGGGTGGCGTCGCCAACCTGATCCCGGTTACCGGTCTGACATTGCCGTTCTTCTCAGCCGGCGGTACATCGCTGTTTGTGTCGATGATCGCCGCTGGCCTGCTCTTGAACGTCTCGCGTCGTGCCGTGACGTCCCCGCGTCGGGCTGCCCGAACTCGGTGAGTACTTACGCCGTCGTCACAGGCGGTGGCACGGCTGGTCACGTCCTGCCCGCTCTGGCCGTCGCTGAGGCGCTGGTGGCGCGTGGGCATCCGTCGGAGACGATTCTCTACATCGGAGCGCAGCGCGGGATTGAGACACGCCTTCTGCCAGAAACGGAGTTCCCGCACACGTTCTTCGACGTGGTCGGTTTCCAACGAAGGTTGACGCTTCGCAACCTTTGCTTCCTTCCCAAATTGATTCGTGCACGCAACGCCGCGATCCGACAACTCAAACACTCGCAACCGCGCGTGGTTGTGAGCGTTGGCGGCTACGCCAGCATGCCCGCCGTGCTGGCGGCACGTCGGCTCAAGATCCCGCTTGTCGTGGTGAGCTATGACCGATTTCCCGGGCGGGCGAGCGCGTTAGCAGCCAAACGAGCGGCGGCCTGCGCCGTTGCGTTCCCCGACTCGCCACTACCGCGGGCGACATTGACGGGTGCGCCGGTTCGGCAGGCGATTCTCGACGTTGACCGTGATCGCGATCGAAATTCGGCGCGCGACGCTCTCGGCCTTCCACACGACCGATTCGTGATCGCCGTGATGGGCGGCTCACAAGGTTCGGGTGTGCTCAATAGTGCGATCGCCGACCTAATTCAACGCCACACGATTGACACCGGTCTGGCGGTACGGCATGCCGTTGGCGAACGATTTCTCGACGATGCGCCGCCGGCGCGAGATGGGAGTGCAGGCGTGATGTATCAACCGATTGGATACGAGGGTCAGATGCCGTTGGTGTACGCCGCTGCCGATGTGTTGGTTGGCCGGGGAGGCGCAAGTACCGTGCACGAAGTCGCCGTAACCGGTATCCCAGCGGTGCTCGTGCCATGGTCGGCGTCGGCCGAAGATCACCAGACGGCGAATGTTCGTTGGCTCGCTGATAACGGTGCAGCCGTTCATTTGCCGGAGTTGCGGCTTGCCGAACTTGATGCCGTGCTCCGTCGCCTCCGCGACACTGCCGGCGAACGGATGGAAATGTCGCAACGGGCGAGCGCATTGGGTTCGGTGCATCGAAGTGGCGGATTGGCCAAACTCGTCGAGTCTGCTGCTCTAGCCTGAGTTGTTCCGTGAGCCATCAATCTGCCCCCGTCCGGCCCGTCGCACCGCTCGACCTGTCCGTCCCGCGTCGCCTCCACGTAATTGGCGTCGCCGGCCCGGGCATGAGCGCGATCGCGATCGCCCTCGCCCAGATGGGTCATCATGTCTCAGGCGTCGATCTGCGTGAACGTCAGGTGCTCGACCGGCTGCGTGCCGCTGGCGTGACCGTGCACATCGGACACAACCGGTCGCATGTGATCGGATGCGACGCTGTTACCGCGTCGTCGGCGATTCCGCAGGATCTCAATGAACTCGACGAGGCCCGCAAACTGGCGATCACCACGTTGAGCCGGGCGGGCATGTTGGCGTCAATTTGTGCACAAGCGAAATCGTTGGCCGTCGCTGGCACACACGGCAAGACCACGACGACCTCAATGTTGATGCTGATCCTCGCCGAGGCCGGCCTGCGTCCGAGCTTCGTCATCGGTGGTGACGTCAACGACATGGGGACCGGTGCCCAATGGACAGGGGGTGAGTGGTTCGTCGTCGAAGCCGATGAGAGCGACGGCACACACCTCGAACTCCCACTTCATGGCACGATTTTGACGAATATCGACCTTGATCATCTCGACCATTACGGATCGATCGAGGAGATCGAACGATCCTTCGACCAGTACCTCAGTCAAATTTCCGGACCCAAGGTCGTGTGCGCGGACGACCGTCGTTCGGCTGCCGTTGCGGCACGTCACGACGTTGTGACATACGGGATGTCTGCCGCTGCTGACATTCGCGCCGTCGACGTACGACCTATGAGTGGCTCCTTTCGGTTCGAGGTCGAGCGAGATGGAAAGCGCCTCGCCGTCGTGCATTTGCCGCTGCGCGGCGAACACAACGTGGTCAATGCCACGGGAGCGATGGCGATGGCGATTGAGTTGGGCGTCGATCCACAGATCGCCGCCGACGCGCTCGGTAAGTTTGGTGGCGTCGCTCGACGGTTCGATATTCGCGGGAACGATCGGGGTGCCACGTTCGTTGACGACTATGCCCACCTGCCGACCGAAATCGATGCGGTGTTGAAGGCGGCGCGCGGAAGCGGAGATGCGTGGCGCCGAGTTGTGGCCGTGTTCCAACCGAATCGATACAACCGAATCGCCGAGATGTGGCAGGAATACGCCGACGCTTTTACCTCGGCCGACGTGATCGTGCTGACCGAGATTTACGCCTCTGGCACGCTGCCGATACCTGGAGTCACCGGAAAGTTGCTCGTCAACGCCGTACTTGATGCGCACCCGCATGCACGAGTCGTCTGGCTTCCGAAACGTGATGACCTGATCGGGTTCCTAGCTACCGAGGTCGTCGACGGCGACGTCTGCATTTCGATGGGCTGCGGCGACATCGCCTCGTTGCCCGAGGAAGTGCTGTCCGCCAGGCGCGGAGTGTTGGTGTGAATCCGGTCGCAGATGCGGCTGAACTGCTGGACAGTCGGCTCGGTGCGCGCCTCCAACACGATGTTGCCCTAGCGCCACGGACCACGTACCGAGTCGGTGGTAGCGCAGCCCTGTTCGTCGATGCTCGATCGATCGATGATTTGGTCGCCATCGCCGAGGCTCGCCAGCTGACAGGGGTCGCCGTGCTGGTGGTCGGGCGCGGATCGAACATGCTCGTCGCCGACGCAGGATTCGACGGTATCGCCCTAACGGTCGCCGGTTGTGCCGATGGGATCGATCTACCTGACTTCGGGGAGGTTGGGGGGCGCTGCATAGTTACCGCCGGTGGAGGTGTTGCACTTCCAGTGCTGGCGCGGCGTACGGCAGCCGCGGGGATCACTGGGTTCGAATGGGCGGTTGGCGTTCCAGGTTCGATCGGCGGCGCGGTTCGGATGAACGCCGGAGGACATGGTTCTGACATGGCGGCCTCACTCCGCGATGTCACCGTGTTTGACTTCGACGAAGCCGAACGCGGCTCGTTTGTGCGGCTCGCAAACGATTTGGGTCTGCGGTTTCGGGCGTCATCCCTGGCCGCCTCGCAGGTCGTCCTCGACGTCCGGTTGGACTTCGGCTACGGTGATCGACAGCAATCCGAACGTGACGTCGCTGAGATCGTTCGTTGGCGGCGAGAGCACCAGCCTGGCGGCCAGAACTGTGGGTCGGTATTCGTCAATCCGGTGCCTGGTGAGGTCACAGCTGGCGGGTTGATCGACGAATTGGGTCTCCGAGGATTTCGAATTGGAACCGCCTGGGTGTCTGAGAAACACGCCAACTTCGTTCAATCCTGCGACGGGGGCACGGCCGCTGATGTCCGAGCGGTGATTGAGGCTGTTCGTGCTCGGGTGGCCGAGGCGACTGGTTACCGGCTCCGAAGCGAGGTCCGCCTCGTTGGGTTCGACGACACCGACCCGATGTCGTTCGATGATGCCGAGGCGGCAGCATGAGTGGTCCTCGCGGTCACGAGTTGGACCCGGATCGCGCCGCGCTGGCCGAGTTGCTGCGCGCATTCGCCGATCCAGCGGCACCAGCAGACGAGTCCGATCACGAATCCGTCGCCAACCAACCCGAGTTCGATCCTGCCGAGACCGGTGATTTCGACGTCGACGTCGATCTCGTTGCAGAACACGAAGAGCTTGAGCTCGAACTCGACCCGACTGCGCCGGCGACCGGTCCGATACTCGAACCTCCGGCTGGGCCTGACCCGATTGTGCTTGACCCGGTCACGATTGGCTTCGACGACGATGACCTTCCAGACGCTGTGTACATCGAAGGTAATCTCGATCGTGACGGCAGCCGACCGATCGTGTTCATCGAGGACGATCCGACCGGTGACACCATCGGAACCGATGGTGATCGAAACCTGCGACGCGGCATCGAACCTCGGATGCGCGAGCGGAGAGTCGCAGTCAAACGGGCGGAGAGTCGGAAGCGACTCAAGTGGGTACTTCTGATCGGAACGATCGTCGTGATCGGTGTTGGCGCGCTGGCCGTAGTCGGGTCGCCGTTGTTCGCAATCAAGGCCGATCAAGTGTCGGTGACCGGAAACGTATACACCGATGCTGACAGGCTTCAGTCGGTGATCGATGATTTGGTGGGAACGCCAGTACTCGTGGCTGACACGCAGGCCGCCGAGCGCCTGTTGGAGTTGATTCCGTGGGTCGACGAGGCGGTCGTGCGAACCAATTTTCCGCACGCAGTCACAATTGAAATTCGTGAGCGCGAGGCAATGACCACATACCAGGGGCCTGATAAGAAATTTCGGGTGCTCGACCGCGAGGGCCGGGTGCTCGACGTGATGGACCAGTATCCGTTTGCCTATCTGCTGCTCGGAGGACCTGATCCCGTTGACCTCGACCAGGGCGAGTTCGCCCCGACCGGGTACGCCGCAGCGTCCGAGCTGGCAAAGAATCTGACGGGCTCGGTCCGAGGCCGGGTCAAGATTGTCGAGGTCACCGCTGACGGCTCGCGACTCGTCATGTGGCTCGATGATGGAACAGAAGTACGCTTCGGTGAAGCCCGCGACCTATTCGCCAAACTGGTTCGATTGGAAACGGTGCTGTCGTCACCGGACCCCCGCCAACCCGGGGTGATCGATGTATCGACCAAAGAAGTCACGCTCTGACACGCCCGCCAGATTGGCCCATTTGAGCGGGGTGGCCTCCGATACGGCTAGCATCACCGGACTTAGTGGGCTTGACGTGCCAGGATGGCCCGCGAAAGGCTCACCAATGACCAAAATGACCTACGTTTCAACCCCACGTCATACCCGACGCCACCCTCATCGGAGGTACCGCTGATGCCCGGCGCGCCACAGAACTATCTCGCCGTAATCAAAGTCGTCGGAGTCGGCGGTGGCGGCGTCAACGCCGTGAATCGCATGATCGACGCCGGGCTGAAAGGCGTCGAGTTCATCGCAGTCAACACCGACGCTCAGGCGCTGCTGATGAGCGATGCTGATATCAAACTCGACATCGGTCGTGATTTGACCCGCGGACTCGGGGCAGGCAGTGACCCCGACGTCGGTCGCTCCGCCGCTGAAGCCCACCACGAAGAGATCTCCGAGATGGTTAAGGGATCTGACATGGTGTTTATCACGGCTGGTGAAGGTGGTGGCACCGGAACTGGTGCGGCACCAATCATCGCCGAGATCGCTCGCAACGCCGGTGCGCTCGCTGTCGGTGTCGTGACCCGACCGTTCGGTTTCGAAGGCCGTCGACGCGCTGTCCAGGCCGAGAACGGCGTGCAACGACTGAAAGACAAGGTCGACACGCTGATCGTCATTCCGAACGATCGTTTGCTGACCGTCGCCAACGAAAAGACCAGCGTGCTCAATGCGTTCAAGATGGCGGATGAGGTGCTGTTGCAGGGCGTGTCAGGGATCACCAACTTGATCACCACACCCGGTTTGATCAATACCGACTTCGCTGACGTGAAGATGATTCTGTCGAACGCCGGCTCGGCGTTGATGGGTATCGGCGAGGGCAGCGGCGATGATCGTGCCGTGCTCGCCGCCCGCAAGGCGATTTCGAGCCCGCTGCTCGAATCGGCAATCGACGGCGCACGCGGTGTGTTGCTCAACATCACCGGCCCGTCGAGCATGGGGCTGTTCGAGATGAACGCCGCCGCCGAGATCATTCATGGTGTTGCGCATCCCGATGCCAACATCATCTTCGGCACCGTGATCGACGACGAGATGGGTGACGAAGTTCGCGTCACGGTGATCGCTGCCGGTTTCGACCGATTCGAAGGGCCACATTCGCTTGGCATCGTCGAGTCTCGCTCTTCGGCTCGAATCACGGAGTTGTTCGCCGAGTCCGACGAAGAGCCGCTCGACGACGACGACGACTTCGACGTCCCGTCGTTCCTCAAGTAGCACCGTCAGCACCGACCACATGGCGTTCGACCATGTGAACCAAGCGCTCGAGCAAGTGCGCCAAAGAATTCGAGCGGCAGGCGGCGATGACAGCGTCCGTATTCTTGCCGTCACGAAAGGCTTCGGTCCTGAAGCGATCGAGGCCGCCCTCGCCGCGGGGTGTACGGCAATCGGTGAGAACTATGCCCGCGAACTGATTGCGAAACGCTCCGCCGCGGAACTCGCCGAGGTCCATTTCATCGGGCAGTTGCAGACGAACAAGGTTCGTCAGGTCGCTGGATTGGTTCAGGTGTATGAAACAGTCGACCGTGCCCGGCTCGCCCACGAGATTGCCAAACGCGACCCCGGTGCATCCGTGCTGATTCAGGTCCAGTGCGCCCGTGAGCCAGGTAAGGGCGGGTGCCCGATCGACGAATTGGACGATCTCGTTGATCAGGTTCGATTACTCGAACTCAACCTTCACGGACTGATGACTGTTGGCCCGACGATCGGGGGACCAGAAGCCGCCCGAGACGGCTTTCGGTGTGTCCGATCAGCCGTCGATCGATTGGGTCTTGACGTATGCTCGATGGGCATGACGGCCGATCTTGAAGTGGCCGTTGCTGAGGGCAGCACCCAGGTCCGTGTGGGTACGGCATTGTTCGGAGAGCGACGTGTCCCCCATGCGCCGGACCAGGTGCGATAGCCTCCGCTAGAAGGAGGATGTTGGCTATGTCAATGTGGAAACGCACCATGGACTATCTCGGTCTTGGTCCTGACGACGCGTACGACGAGTACGACGTCGAAGAATACGACGAACCAGCCCCTCGGGGAAGGCGTCAACACGAGGCCGAAACGCGTCCCGGGCGCGGCCATCGTGACGAAACCGGGAATGAAGGTGTGGTGCGCACATTGCCAAGCCGACCCACGTTTCCCTCGCGAGACTTTGATCCGTCGCAGGCGCGACGCAACGCCGAACGCGACGATTCAGGTGTCAACCCGCGCCCGCAGCGCGCTGTCACGCGCGGCGGGGCCGCCACGGGCGAGCCTGCA
>JANOTN010000485.1:0-10884 GCA_031416375.1 Ilumatobacteraceae bacterium | reverse complement strand
GAGGCATCGAATCGATGTCACGCTGGCCAGTGCCGGACGGACCGCCCGACTTCACGTCCGGCAACGCCGCCCTGCGCGAGCAGTTCCCGCTCGTCCCGCAGGGCATCTCTGCCGACCTGATCGCCACGATCGAAGGCTTTAGCCGCGACGATGTCGACGCCTTCGCGGTTCGCAGTCAGGATCTCGCCGCCAAAGCAATGGCGCAAGGTGCCTTCGACAAAAGCGTCGTTCCGATCAAGAACCCTGACGGTTCGATCGCCCTGGCGGTCGACGAGTTTCCGCGCCCGGGAAGCACGCTCGACGGTATGGCCAACCTACGGGCGTCGTTCGAAACGATCGGCACCCAAGTCTTCGACGGTTACGACCGCAGCTTCGACGAGATGTGCAAGCAGATCTACCCCCAGGTCGACGCCGTCGACCACGTCCATCATGCCGGCAACTCGTCCGGCGTCGTCGATGGAGGCAGCGCCGTGCTCCTGGCCTCACCCGAATACGCCAAGGCCCACGGCCTCAAGCCACGCGCCAGGATTGTGATGAGCGCCGTCGCCGGTGCCGAGCCGGTGATCATGCTCACCGCGCCCGGTCCTGCGTCACGAAAATGTCTTGAGCGGGCCGGGATGACCGTCGACGACATCGACCTGTGGGAGATCAACGAAGCGTTCGCGGCGATCCCGATGAAGGCGATCCGCGACCTCGGGATCGACCCTGACAAGGTCAACGTCAACGGAGGCGCGATCGCCCTCGGACACCCGATCGGTGCGACTGGTGGGATCCTGATCCAGACCGCCCTCGACGAACTCGAACGCCGCAACCTCAGCACCGCCCTGATCACGATGTGCACCGGCGGCGGGATGGGCACTGCCACGATCATCGAAAGAATCTGAGTGATCGAGTTTCAGCCGGTCGAGCTGTCGGTCGCCGAGCGCCGGCTGCAGCGCGAGGTTCAAACGTTCCTCGAAGCCGAACTTCCGAGAGGGGCATTCGAACCGGGGCTGGGGATGAATGCCGCCAAGGACCCCGAGTTCTCGCGCAAACTCGGCTCACGCGGGTGGCTGGGCATGGCGCTCCCGACGACCTACGGAGGGCACGATCGTTCGGCGGTGGACCGGTTCATCGTTGTCGAACAACTACTGCGTTGGGGTACTCCGGTGGGCCATCATTGGGTCGCCGACCGCCAGTCAGGTCCGGTGATTGCCAAGTTTGGAACTGAGCAGCAGAAGCGCCGGTTCCTACCGGGTATCTGCGCCGGCGAGCTGTCGTTCTCGATCGGGATGAGCGAACCAGACAGTGGAAGCGACCTGGCCTCGATCAAGTCGAAGGCGACCCGCGACGGCGACGGCTGGGTGCTCGAGGGGCGCAAGATCTGGACCACCTGGGCCGACGTCAACGACTGGATCATCGTGTTGTGCCGGACCACACCCGCCGACCAAGTCGATGACAAGCGTCAGGGCTTGTCGCAACTGATCGTCGATCTCAAAGCACCCGGTGTGACCGTCACACCGATTCCGTTCATCGATGGAACCGCCGACTTTTGCGAGGTCGTGTTCGACAACGTCTTCGTTCCCGACGAACTGGTACTCGGCGAAGTCGGGCAGGGCTGGTCACAGAACACCAGCGAGTTGGCCTACGAACGCGGTGGCCCCGACCGCTGGCTGAGCACCTACATGGTCGTCGAAGAACTGCTGCGACGCGACGGGAACGGACCTTGCTCCGACGAGTTCGCCGACCTGCTCGGCAACGCGGTCGCCAACTACTGGGTGCTGCATCACCTGTCGCTCTCGGTGGCTCGTTCGATCGATCGAGGCGAGGCACCAGCGATCGAATCGTCATTGGTCAAGGAAATGGGCACGCGCTTCGAGCAAGATGTGGTGACCGCGGTGCTTGCGTTCGTCGAATCCGCTCCCAACACGGCAACCGCGTCACTGTTCGAGAAGTTGTTGATCGCCGCCACGTTGACGGCACCGTCCTTCACGATTCGGGGCGGCACCAACGAAGTGCTGCGCTCGGTCGCCTCCAAAGGTCTGCGACCGTCGGGGGTAACGCGATGAACCAAGCCGACCCGTTGTTGGTCGAAACGGTAGAGCGCTTACTCGCCGACGTCTGCACGCCTGAGGTCGTCGAGCATGCCGAAGTTGACGGCTGGTCAGCGCCGGTTTGGTCAGCGTTGACCGAATCGGGTTTCCCCCTGGTTGGGGTCCCGGAGGAGGCCGGCGGCTCGGGTGGATCGCTGTACGACATGGCGGCGATCCTTCGCTCGATTGGGCGGTACGCCGCTCCGGTGCCGATCGCAGAGACCGGCATGCTGGCCGGATGGCTACTCTCGGAATCAGGGCTCTCGCTACCGGACGGGCCAACGACGGTTGTCGACGACATCGCCGCGCTGACGATCAGTGGCGGTCGGATTCAGGGCGACACGGTGGTCGCCTGGGCGCGTCACGCCGAACGAATCGTCGCTCTCGTCAATGGTTCGGTTGTCTCACTTCGGCGTGACCAGGTGACGGTCAGCCCCGGTGCCAACATCGCCGGGGAAGCCCGCGATCAGATCCATATCGACATCTCACTTGCTGAAGTCGAACACGGATCAACGTCAGTCAACCCGACCGACCTGACGCGACGAGGTGCACTTTCGCGAGTCGTAATGGCAGCCGGCGCGCTCGGTGCGATGGCACAGCTGACCGTCGACTACACAAACGATCGTCGCCAGTTCGGCAAACCCATCTCCACATTCCAGGCAGTGCAGCATCACCTTGTGCTGGTTGCCCAAAGTGCCGTTCGAGCGCAGATGGCAGCCGACATCGCCGTGCGAGCATTCGCCGGCGGCAACGTCGGAATCGAGATCGCCGCCGCACGAGTCGTCACCGATGACGCAATCGCGATCGCCACGCGCGCTGCCCATCAGGCACACGGGGCGATGGGCGTCACCCGCGAGTACCCGCTCCACCAACTCTCACGGAGACTGTGGTCGTGGCGACACGAGTGGGGCACCACCACCAGCTGGCGACGACAACTCGGCCGCGCCGCCCACACAACGGGAGCTGACCGCCTGTACTCGCTGATCAGCGGCTGACGGGTTAGCGCGGGGCGGTGTAGGTCGGCGAGGTGCGGATCTTTCGGAAGACGATTTGCCAAAGTTGGAGGTTTCGGGCACGGAATGAGCCGGCCGAGGCCAACAGGTAGTAGCGCCACATGCGCCTGAATCGCTCGTCGTAGTTCGGTAGGTCTGCCCACGCCGCTTCGGCGTTGGCGTGCCAGGCCATCAAGGTTCGGTCGTAGTCAGGACCAAAGTTGTGAAGATCCTCGATCACCCATCGCTTCTCAGCAGCAGCGGCAATGTGGGCAATCGACGGAAGGTTGCCGCCAGGGAAGATGTACTTGTCGAACCACGGATCGATATGCGACTTCGACTCGTTCGAACCAATCGTGTGATGCAACATCATTCCGTCGTCGGCGAGCCGTTCACCACACACATCGAAGAACCGTTTCAGGTTCCTCGGGCCGACGTGTTCCATCATTCCGATCGAGGTGATTCGGTCGAACGTGCCACGCACATCGCGGTAGTCCTGTTGGCGGATCTCGACCGGTAGATCGCGGCAGCGTTCGGTGGCGACCTTGACCTGTTGGCCAGCGGGCGAAATACCGACCACCAGCGCCCCGTACCGTTCGGCGGCGAATCGCGCCAAACCTCCCCAGCCGCAACCGATGTCGAGTAATCGCATCCCCGGCTCGAGTCCGAGCTTGCGACACACCAAATCGAGCTTGGCCTCCTGCGCCTGATCGAGCGTGTCGAGGTCATCGCCGTTACTGCGCCAGTAGGCGCAGCTGTAGACCATCCGTTCACCAAGCATCCGCTCGTAGAGGTCGTTGCCGATGTCGTAGTGATGACGGGCGTTCTTGGCGGCGCGGCGCGTTGTTTGATTGTTGAGCGCCACCGATCGGGCAACGTGGAAGGCAAGCGTCGGAGTGATCCGAATTTGATCGCGCAAACTGGCACCCTGAACCTTGGCGATCACTTGGTCGAGCGCGCCACAGTCCCACCAACCATCGATGTACGACTCGCCGAATCCGAGTTCTCGTTGGCTGGCAATCCGGTCCCAGAATCGTTCGTCATGGACGCGAATGTCCGATGCTCGATCCCCGTTTAGTCGAATGTCAGCCTTGGCGAGTAAGCCGACCAACAGTTCCTTCGTGGCCACGATGCGGCATGTTAGTGCGACGCTTTCAACGACCTGCGAGTCGGGCATCGAGCTGTTTTTGAAGTGCCGGCGCGAGTCCGAGGGCTCCCTCGCCAGGAGTGAACGACCTGGGTGGAAGTTTCCCGCGGGTCAGCAGGTCGACGGTGTCGTAGTCGTCGGATGCGGCGAACTGGCGCTTCACCATCTCGACCCCATTTCGCTGGCCCCACTGGTTGATGTTGCCGAGCCAAGCCTGGGTGCCGTATGCCGGCCAGCGCATGAACTGCTGCCACGCTTCGCCCCGGTCGGGCACGCCGACGGCACCGGTCGCCATCAGACGTTGCCGGTAGTGCTCGACCAGATCGCGATCGGCCCCGCGGCGTTCATCGACGGTCAGTCCGCCGACGATGAAATAACACACATCGCGCCATGGGCTGCCCTTGCGCACGAGTTGCCAGTCGACCCAGATTCGCTCGCCGTCGTCACGCAGGAAACTGTTGCCCTGGTGCGCGTCACCGTGGACCAGACACTTCGGGCCCGGCAGCTCATGCTCATACTTGGAAAGCTCGTCGAGGACGTGGTTCATCAGGCCGGGGTTGTCGTGGACCCACTGCGGGACGACGGCTTCATACTCCGGGTCGGTCAAGTTGAACCAGATGTAGTGCCAGAACTGAATCACCTGCTCAGTGTCATTTTCGGTGCCCATCGATGGTGCCAGCCAGTCCCAGGATGCAAGCCGGGGATCGCCCCACAAGGCACCATGTATCAACGCCAGTGATTCCAGCCCTGCGGCGACACCGTCGATCCCGAGATGATCGGAACTCGTTCCGAACGCCCCGGGCGATACGCCGAGGTCCTCCATCATCACAATCCCGTTTCCCGACCCGTCACCGCGTACGTCGATATCCCAGTCGGCGAAGTAGGAACGTGGCACCGCACCCGCCAATCGGTCGCTGATCAAATGATAGAAGCGCGCCTCACGCTCGCAGATCAGCCCAGTCCGGAGTCCCGACCAGTTCGACTTCAGACACACTTGCTTTGGAATCCCGGCAGCCTGCCCAACGCCGTTGAGGTCGAGTTCGACACGCAGCTTCGTCGTGTGGCTGTTCTTGCACTCGACGATCTCGAAGTCGTGCACCTCAATGCCCGGGTAGCGCCGAGCGAGCTGGCCCGTGAGCCAAGCTGGCGTTACCTGTTCGAGGCGTCGCGGGAGCCGGTCGGAACGGTCGGGATACGGGCCGTCCATCGAAAACAATTCAGTCATGTCAGCCGTCAGTGGTGTCCCAGAACTTGGCCCAAGTGGGATAGGCGTCCGGCAGCAGGCGTTCGCGGATCAGGTTGCCGAAGTCGTTGACCCCGATGCCATGTGCCGGTCGCGCCAACGCGTCGGCGAGGTACCAACGGTGCAGTTGTCGACGGGTGAAACACCACTCACCATCGACGCGCTCGTAGCCATCCCAGTACTGGATCGTGCCGACCGCCCATTCACCTCGCTCAGGCCGTTCGAGTTCGTCGCGGCAGTACACAACACCTGTCGCGTGATCAGCGTCGTTGAAATCGATCACATGGTTGGCGACCAGATGCACCGTTACGTGCATATTCCGCATCAGCGCGCTCATCCACCTCTTCAAGGCTTGGCGGCCGCGCTGTTCGGCACCGACCTGAACATCTGGATGGAAAAGGGAGACGACGGTGTCCATGTCGCGAGCGTCGAGGGCGCGTGCGTAGCGCGACGCAAGTTGTTGAATCGCGGCATACGACTCGATCCGGTCAAGGCGTTCATCGAGTGTCACTGGCTGCCAAGTTCCGAGACGTTGATCAGCCATGCTGGCTCATCCGCCAATGCGCCGAAACGCTGCCGAGGCGGTCGCGATGGTTCTGGCGTTGTTGCCTTCGTCTGTCATCGTCGCTTCGACGCCGACCCGCTGACCGCCTGAGCCTACGACCGTGGCGCGGGCGACGAACGGCCCGATGTATCCCGGTTTGACCATCATCACGGTCCAATGCTCGACCTGGAAGTCACTCGTGCCTTCGGATCGTTCAAGCGCGTCGGTCGCCGCCGCCTCCAGGGCAATGTTGATCGGCCCAAGATGCAGCGCCGAGTGCGGCGACGACAGTTCCGGTGTGACTGCGTCGATCTGCACAGCACCGTCAGGGCGAGGCTTGACCCCGAACACGTCGCGTAGCGTCGGCAGGTCGGGCGAGTCCTCGAGCACGGTGACTGGATTGTCGACCAAATAAAAGCCGGGCGGGACGTCGCCGAGGCTGATACCGCTGCCGGTCGAGATCGCGATCACGCGGCTGTGATCATCGGCATCGACGATTCGGGCCCTGCTGTAGCCCATCTGACGTCCGATCGAGATCACCTCACGCAGCATCTTCAGGCGCGTGACGCCATGAGCCGGGTCGAGCACGTCGTATGACATCGTGACCGGCGCCGGCACACATTCGTCGTCACGCCACCACGGCTCCGGGCAGGCGATGCACAGCGGTGCCGCCATGATCCCCCCGGTCGAGTTCCGCATGTCGGAGCGCAGCGGCATGACTTCCTCGGTCACCCCGAGATCGAGGAACGGGGTGCCTTTACCGAGGTAGGTGTAGCTCTGCAGTGCCACCCAGGACTTCTCGAAGTGGGCCCAGTGCTCAGCGGGCGTCAGATCCCTGATGTCACCGTGCGACTGATTTCCCGTCTGGCCATTCCCCATCACGCCATTGCACGCGCGATCTGACACAATCGTCAACTCGAACGGCAACAGTCAACACGGATGGGGGTCCGACCAATGAGCGACGCATTGCCGATCAACACCAGCTGGTGGCATTTGATCGAAACGAGGGCACAACTCACGCCAGAACGCGTGTTCCTGAATGACGAGCAGGGTCGCTCGCTGACGTACGCCGGATATCGAGATCTCGCCGAAGCCGGCGGCGACCTCTTCGGCGAGATGGCAGCCGAAGCAATCGACAGCCGCGACTGCAGGATTGTTACCTCGACCGACTGGGAGGCCGACACCGAACTGTCGTTGCCGCGTGCAGATCCCGCCGGACTACCGCCCAGATTGCCTACATCGGTTTGAATCAGGACGACATGTTCCCGATCCCGTTTCCGCTGACCCACATCGGCGGGATCATGCTCATGACCGCCTACACACGGGTTCGTTCGGATTACTGGTCGGCTGAAGGACATCATCATTCGCAACGCCGAGAACCTGTCGGCGCAGGAGATCGAAGAAACGCTGATTGAGCACGAGGCGATTGCCGACGTTGCCGTGATCGGCCTGCCCGACGAGCGGACGGGTGAGCGCGCCTGCGCGATCGTTGTGCTCGCCGCCGGACACGACTCGCTCTCGATTCAAGATCTCGCCGAGCACTGTCGTGCCAAAGGTTTAGCGAAACAGAAGGTCCCCGAGCAGATCGAGTTCGTCGATGTTCTGCCCCGCAACCCGATGGGCAAGGTGCTCAAGCACGTGCTGCGAGCCCAGATCGCGCCCGTCTTATGACCCGCTCGAACCCTGACATACTCTCGAGGACGCCGTACTCAGCCGAACGCGAGGCTGCGGAGGTTGTCGCGCATGATGAGGCGCTGCTGCTCGGGAGTGAAGCTCGCCAGGTCGGCGATGCAATCCTGCGGATCGGCGAGACCCTCGGGATGCGGCCAATCGGAGCCATAGATCAGCTTCTCGATCGGCAGATGCCGTGTGAGTTCGGTGAGATCGTCCTCGTAGAACGGCATCACCCACACATGGTCGATCAGTGACTGCACCGGGTCACGGCGAAAGTTTTGGGGTGCCTTGCCGTAGGCGACCTTTAACCGGGTCATCAGCGGTGCCACCCAAGCTGCCCCGAGTTCGAGAACTCGCCCCACATCTCGAGGTAGGTGCCATACGGCGTGTCGGCTGCGTGCATCCCCACCACAACGCCTGCCTCGGCAACTCGGGCCCAGAACCGGTCGTAGACCGGATCACCTGGCGATCGAGCGACGCCTGGGGCCTTGACGGGAGCCGGGCGCATGGCGATCACCTTGCAGCCCTGCTCGATGAGCCGTTCGAGTTCCTGTTCGGCGGCGACCGGATCGATGAGCGTGATCACACCGGTCACCAACACCCGGTTGTCGATGTTCCAGGTCCACTCCTCGAACGTCCAGCGGTTGAGCGACGACACGCAGGCGACTGCGGCCGCCGGGTCGTTCCATAGCATCTCCTCGAGTCCGAGCGCCTGGGTCGGCAGCATGATGCACAGGTCGACACCTTGCGCGTCGAGCACCTTCATGCGCGGCTGGCGGTAGCGGTACGACGGGTCGAGCGGCTGCATCGGCCCGGCGATTTGCCCGAGCGTCTTGCCCTCGGGGTTGTCGCCCCGGAAGTACGGCACCATCGAACCTGGGGGACTCACCGGGTCATAGGTCGGGTTGGGGATCAGCCGGTACAGCCGGTCGTTGAGCATCAGCATCGAGCGACCGTCGACCTCGATCCAACGGAACGCATCACGATGCCTGGGGTCGAGGTATTTGGTGACCGAGTCAGGTGCTTCGTAGAAATGCTGGTCGGCATCACTAATGCCGTGCCCGAGCTTCGGGGCCACGATTGCGGCTTCGGTAATTGTCATACGAGCGACGGTACGAAACCGACAGGGCCGCCGAAAGGGACCAAAGTCCCGAACTTGACGAAAGTGTCAAGTAAGTCCTCGATCTCGGAACTGACGACGTCACCGAGGCGGTGGCTAGGTTGCCTAGCCTATGAAACCGAGTCGAAGCGCGGCACTCGTTGCTGCTTGCCGGATGCTGGCAGCCGAGCTGCCAGAACACGAGCGACTGATCGATGATCCGTTCGCTCGTCTCGTCGTTGATGATGAGGCGATCGCCGCCGCCCGTGCCGATGTTGCGTTGCAGAACGTGATTCGGCTGCGGACGCGTTATATCGACGACGCAGTTCAGGCGTTCGCTGGGACTCATGTCGCGCAACAACCGCAGGTGCTGCTGCTCGGTGCCGGGCTGGATGCGCGTGCGTTCCGGATGAACCTCCAGATCGACTTCTACGAGGTCGACTTTCCTGCCACGCTCGAACTCAAGTCCGTCTTGCTCGCCGGACACTCACCGCGTTCATCGCGCACCCTGGTTCCAGTTGATCTCGCTACCGGAAGTTTCGTGACACCCCTGATCGCTGCCGGTTTCGATCCGAAGCGGCCGACGATCGTCGTGTGGGAGGGCGTGATCAACTACCTCAGCGCCGAAACCGCTGAATCGGTTGTCGCCCAGATCGCCGAGGTTGTGGCACCCGGAGGCCAGATCGTCGCCGACTACGTGGAGATGGAGTGGTTCAAGGGTACGCAACTCGAGCGGAGCACCCAGATGATCGCCAAGAATCTACAGGATGGTGGCGAACCACTCCGGTCCGGGCTCCCCGACGCTCGCGGCACGCTCGCTCAAGCTGGCTTCGAGGTGATCGACGACGAGGCGATCGAGTTGCTGCCACCGCGATATGGCCTTCCAGCAGCCACCCGCGTCTACCCCGCCAAAATCCTCACCGCCACGCGCCGAAACTAGCGCTAGTCGGGGTCGATTTCGTAGAACTGCTTGGCCCACTTGCGGAGAGCGCCATAGGGCTTGGCGTCTTGTTTGGCGAACGCCGGTGTCTCGACGTACACCTGGTAACGCCAGATTTCGAGGTCATCCCACAGCGTCGTCAGGAACTGCTTCTTGGCACGCTCGAGATAGTGATCGGGGATCGTGACGCTCTCGTCACCCTCGTCGCGCGGCCACCAGATCGAATAGAACATGTCGGACGTTTGGTCGTCGACTGGCGTCGTGTAAAAGACCAGGCGGTAGTGGTACGAACCCTCGAAGATCGAATACGAACCGCCGACACCGGTCGAGATGGCGTGGTTTTTGAGCGCCATCCGCATGCCACCGTCGGGCAGCGGGATCGGGAAGCCACCGGTCGATCGGTAGAACGGGCCGTCGACTTCGTAGTCGATCAGCACCGGCGTGACCGTGGCACCGTGGACGTGTTCGAAGTGGACCGTGTCGGGCGCATTCTCCAACGTGATCTGTGGATGGACCGGTTCGCCTTCGTACTTGACTGACGCCTCTGGATAGGCCCGGTAGTACTCCGCCGCACTCGACGGCATCTCCGGTATGCAGGCGAAGAGATCGGGCATCTCCCATCGCGGCGGACCACCTGCCGGGTCGTGCCAGACGAAGACGCATTCGTGACGTTCGTCGACATGCCACTTGCGCAAACTGTGCGACACATTCGGCCGATCCTCGTACGGAATGAACCGATTGACACCGTCCGGCCCATACCCCCAACCGTGATACGGGCACACGATGCAATCGTCTTTGACCTTGCCACCGTGCCCGAGATGGGCTCCGAGGTGCGGGCAGTGGGCGTCGAGCACGTTCAGTTCGCCGGCCTCGGTCCGGTACGCCACCATGTGCTGCCCAAAGTACTTCAACGGCTTGACCGCGCCCGGGGCAATCTCGGCGCTCCACGCCACCATGAACCAGCCCGTCGGACGCCACGTAAACGGAACCTGCATGACGGTCAGGCTGTTAGGTTTTGACGATGGTGTCAAGTTCTGACTTTCTGACGAATTTGCTCGACCCTGCGCACACCGCCGTGGTCACGATGGAACTGCAGAAAGGCATCGTCGGTGACCAGGCACTCCTGCCCGCCCTGCCTGAGGCAGTTCGGGCGGCTGGCATGCTCCCGATCGC
>JANOTN010000484.1:0-3138 GCA_031416375.1 Ilumatobacteraceae bacterium | reverse complement strand
CCGGGCCGCGAACCATTCCTCGTACCGCCAGCGTCGACCAAGTCGGCGTTCTTCGCCAATCCGATCATGACCGAAACTTGGAGGCGGGCACACGAGGCGTTGTCCAAGGCTGACAGGGTCTGGTTTGTCGGCTACTCATTGCCCCTGACCGACCTGACAAGCGCTGGACTGGTTTCGGCGACGCTGGCTCGGGACAACGTGGAGATACGAGTCGTCAATACCAATCCCACACCAGTTCTAGAGTCGATCGATCGATTGATCGGCCGTCGAGGCGCTACCTGCGAGGGCGTTGAGCAGTTCGTCGGCGACTACGTCACGTCTGCATCGCTCGCTCTCGCTGAACTATGCAGAAGTGCTACCGATCTGCCGGCCGACACGCGAGTCGTTGTCGGCTGGAACAAGAGCTTGCTCGGTCGAGTGGCAGGCGTAGTGAACGAGCCGGGTCGGCTGGTCGTTCGAGTGGACGAGTTCGACGGCCGCGCCACCGGGGTTCAGCACGACTCGAACAATGAACCCGTGGGCATGGCGCTCTTGATGTCGGATCTTGCCGCCGCGCTCGGCGCAGGCGATCTCGTGGTCGCCCGGTTCGCCAGTGGTCAGGAGTCGGTGCTCGTCGGCATCGACCGCTTTTATTCGGACCACGGTGCGTCTACGAACTGGCAGGTGTTGATGCCGGCGGATCACCCCGGGTCGGTTGGCGTCGCGCTGTGAGCTGTTCGCGGTGCGCCTGAAAATGGTGTACAAAAGAGATCCAGGTTGAAAACACCTGCATGTGGACGACGTCGTGCACTCTTGTGAGACACCTCGTCGGATTTTCGCAAATGACGTGCAAGTGAACGGAGATCGCGCGCTGACGGCGGGCCCGGTGCGGGGGTGGTGCCGATTGACGCCTCGGGGGTTCGCTCATCGCGATCGGACTGAGGTTTCTGCCGTTGGGTTCTTTCTTCAAACAAGGGCGAAATTGCCCCAAAGCCGGTGGCTGGGACCTGGACCGCAGAACCTGGGACGCGATGACGACAACCAAGGTCGCGGCGAGGTAGGCAATGGCGCTGTGTCACCAGCGCTATCGAACCGTCGTGAGCCGTATCAGTTCTAGGATGGTCGAATGCTCCTACGCCTCGAGGTAGATGGGTTTAAAAACCTGGTCGGCTTCGACGCGTCCTTTGGGCCGTTCAACTGCATCGCGGGCGAGAACGGCGTTGGGAAATCGAACGTGTTCGACGCCATCCAGTTCCTCTCCTTGATCGCCGATCGATCACTCATTGAAGCCGCGCAGGAAGTTCGCTCGAGCCGACAGGACAGCATCGGGGAGCCGGAGCACCTCTTCACTGTTGGAGCGAACAAGCCCCAAATGCACTTTGCGGTCGAAATGGTCGTACCACGCAAGGTGGTGGACGACTTCGGCACGATCGTGGAGCCGTCGATCACTCTGCTCCGCTATGAGGTTCGCATCGGGTTCGAAGCAGCGAACGGTTCAACTCGTCGCGGGCGCCTCATAGTGGAGAGCGAGGCACTCCATCACATCAACCGCGGCGACGCGCACAAGCATCTCGTCTTCCCGCTGTCGGTCCGCGACTTCAGAAACGCGATTGTTGTCGGTGAGCGGCGAGGTGGGCCGTTCATTTCGACCGAAGTCGAGAACAGTCGGATCACGGTCCACCAGGATGGTGGGAGTCGCGGGCGCCCCCGACGAGCTCTGCCTACGCGTGCTGCCACAACCGTTGTGAGCACGATCAACAGCGCCGACGACCCCACGGTTCTTGCCGCGCGAAGAGAGATGCAGTCGTGGCGTCGGCTGGCACTCGAACCGACCGCCCTTCGTGCCGCTGACCGCTTCGTCGACCCGCAAGTTATGAGCAGCGACGGTCGGCACCTCGCCGCCTCGCTCCATCGCATCGCTGCGGAATCTGGTGCTGGCCGTGCGGAGGACATCTATGCGCGGGTCGCCAACCGCGTGTCTGGACTTGCGGGCGTCGACATCCGAGCGCTCCGTGTCGATGTCGATGAAACTCGGCAGCTCCTCAGCATTGTCGTCACCGACGGTCACGGTCGAGAGCTGCCGTCCCGATCACTCAGCGAGGGCACGCTCCGGTACCTCGCCTTGTGCGTCCTGCTGGAGGACCCGCTGATGTCGGGGCTGATCACGATGGAGGAACCCGAGAACGGAATCCATCCGGCGAATCTTGGCGAAGTGGTTCAGTTGGTGCGGGACCTTGCGGTCGACCCGTTTCTCGCGCCGGGCCCTGACAACCCGCTCCGGCAGGTCATTGTCAACACCCATTCCCCGGCTGTCGTGCAACTCGTCGGGGATGCCGATCTGCTGTACGCCAGCGGACATCCGACGGTTTTCGATGGGCACCGTGTTAGAGCCCTCCGGGTCCAGGGGATGGAGGGCTCGTGGCGAGTTGGACCGAGCCGAGCTGGGGCAACACGACTGAACCTGCTGCCATATCTCGCGCAGCCACCCGGTACACAAATGTCGTTGTTCCACGTCGCATGACCCGACAGGGGATCTTTCTCGCCGACGGGCCGTCGGACCTACCCTTGTCGCGACATCTGGAGGAAATCTGCTCAGGTCTTGGCACCGACGTTGCGCTGACCGCCGTGGATCCTCGACTGCTCGGTGATGTCGGGCGGACTGTGGCCGGCAGGCTTCGATTTCTGCGTGACGAGGGTTTCCCGTTCGACTTGGTCTTCGTTCACCGCGACGCCGAGGGCCAGGAACCCGACCTTCGCCGCATGGAGGTTGCTTCCGGTGCTGCTGCAGCGGGAGTGACCAGCCCGGTCGTACCAGTCGTGCCGATCAGGATGACCGAGGCTTGGCTGTTGCTGGACGAGGCAGCGATCCGCCGGGTTGCTTCTAAGCCCTTAGGTACGGTCCCGCTTGGATTGCCGACGCCAGCGGAGGCGGAACGCCTATCCGATCCAAAGGAGTTTCTCGCCGAGGTGCTCTTGCGAGCGAGCGGAACGACCGGTCGACGACGGCAGCAGTTTGTGCGTGACTTCGGTCGACACCGAGCGCGGCTGCTCGAGCTACTCGACGTGACGGGGCCAGTCAAGGCTCTCGTTGCGTGGCAACAGCTCTATGCCGACACTGCGGCGGCTCTCGCAGCGCTGGACGACGTGGGACGATCGTGA
>JANOTN010000483.1:0-5362 GCA_031416375.1 Ilumatobacteraceae bacterium | reverse complement strand
ATCTGTTCGAGGGTTTTGGCACCTTGCGGGATTGGGTGTTCTGAGAAGAATGACTGGATGTCGGCCACGTCGGTCGGGCGATCGAGCAGCTTCACGGTTTCAACCATTCGAACGATCGTGTTGCGTGGAAACTTCTCGTTGATGTCAGCCCAGTTGCGTCGCACGAACTCCCAGGCCTGGCCGCCGTGCCTGCGATTGCCGATTGCCGAGCGCAGCAGGAACGGCGCGTTCTGAGACTTCACGTCGCTTCCCATTGCCAACTCGCATGTGCGAGTCATCAGGTCGGGATCATCGAACTCGGCGAGGGCGAACAGGTGCCGCAGTTGCTCCTGGGGAGTAGCGCCGTGCATCGCTTGGTGCAGCATCTGTTCGTACTCGGCGACGCCACCGATCGAGGCGACGATCGTCGTCGCAGCAGCGGCGAGTTCGGCGTCGACTGATGCCGGGTCGTCAACCCATTGCGAGTAGTAGGCGCTGCCGCGCTGTTGCGCAACAGCGTCGCCTGCCTGCACCGCGAGCGTCGACAACAGCAGCCCACGTGCCTTACCCGTCAGGTCTGGTTCACCGGTGGTCGGCTCCCCGAGCGCAACAAGCGCTGGGCGAACCAGATCGGCAACAAGTTGTTGGAAGCCCACCAACGCCCGATCGTCGTCGGCAATCATTCGCCTGACACCCTTCAATCCGATGGCGATGCTGGCCCACACGCCGTACTCGCGTTCGTCGCCGAATCGTTTCACCAGATCGAGGAACTCGGTCGCCGCCATCGCCCCGCCAACGACCGCATTCCAGGCGTCGTCGACCACGTTGTATCGCTCGAGCGTCGACATTTCGGCGACGACGTCGCGAGTGAGTAAAGCCCGGAGACCGTCGGAGTAATCGACGCGGTAGAAGCCGTGTCCTCCGGCGTTGATGATCACCGGCCCACCGTCGAACGGAACCACGGTCTCGTCACCCGTCATCAGCACCGAGCTAGTCGTCGAGCCCTGACGAACGGCGATCGGAATCGACCAGAGCGCCGCCGATTCGTTCTCCGCCTCGAACGTGAAACGGCGTTGGCCGAGCACCAAATGATCGCCGTCGATACGAACCGAAACGAGCGGGTAGCCCGGTTGCCAAATCCACGAATCCATTATCTGGCGCACGGGCTCGCCGGAGGTGTGCTCGATTGCATCCCACAGATCGCTCGTGTCAGTGTTCCCGTAGGCGTGGGTTCGTAGGTAGTGGCTGACACCCTCACGGAACTGCTCGACTCCGAGGTACTGCTCCAACATTCGCAGCAGCGCCCCACCCTTTTGGTAGGTGAGGACGTCAAACATGCCCTCGCAATCGGCGGGGGAATACACGGGATACTCGACCGGGCGAGTCGACGAAAGCGAGTCGGTTTCGAACGCTGCGCTGCGTTCGAGGCCGAACGTCGTCCAACGCTCCCACGATGGGCGATAGGCGTCGCAGGCTGCGATCTCCATGAATGTGGCGAACGCTTCGTTGAGCCAGATTCCGTTCCACCAGCCCATCGTGACGAGATCGCCGAACCACATGTGAGCGAGTTCGTGAGCGACGACGTCGGCGACCAGTTCGCGTTCGTTTTGCGTGGCAATCGACGGGTCGACCAGCAGCAGGTTTTCCCGGAACGTGATGCAGCCGAGGTTCTCCATCGCCCCGGCCGCGAAATCGGGAAGTGCGACCAGATCGACCTTGTCGCTCGGGTACGGGATGCCGTAATAGTTCTGGAACCAGCGCAGCGAGAATGCCGCCACGTCGAGACCGAACTCGGTCAATCCAGCCTTGCCTGGAACGTGCACGATCCGGATCGGTATGCCGTCGACATCGACCCACGGGGTGGCCTCGAGCGGGCCGACCACGAACGCCACGAGATAGGTGCTCATGATCATCGTGTCTTCAAACCGGATCGCAACCTTGCCGTCGGACCGAGTCTGGCGCTCCGCTTCGCTGCCGTTTGACACTGCCATGAGATCGGGGTCGATCACGACCGTGATGCCGAAGACTGCCTTGAAATTGGGTTCGTCCCAGCAGGGGAACCCGCGCCGACAATCCGTTGCCTGCATCTGCGTGGTGGCGATCACGCGTTCGTTGCCGTCACCGTCGCGATAGGTACTCCGGTACCAGCCGCGCAGTTGATCGTTGAGGATGCCGGTGAAGACGATCGCCAGCTGATGATTTCCAGTCATCACGCCGTCCGAAGGCGCGATGAACAGCCGCTCGGAGTGCTCGTCTAGTCGGAACGCGGCCGGTTCGCCATCGAGCGTGCACGAGACGATTTCGAGTTCGATCGCGTTGAGAACCAACTCGTCGGTCGGGTCGGTGACCGTCACCTCAATCTCGATCGTGCCCGAGAATGTGGCCGCCTCGAGATCAGGCTCCAACGTCACGTCGTAACGGCTGGGTACGATCGTGCGGGGCAGCCGATGGGGGTCGAGGACGGGCGAAGTCACGGAAGCGCTCACCGGTTGATCGTACCTGCGCTGACCGGTGCCCCGGAGTGGATTCCCGACCCGGTAGCGTGCCCGCACGTGACCGTGAACCACGATCGAAGGCCATCACGCGACGGTGCACTGTTCGACGTCGTCGGCATCGGCAACGCGCTGGTCGACGTGATTGCGCATGCCCCCGACTCGTTCCTCGACGAACACAGCTTGGTGAAGGGCTGGATGGATTTGATCGACACCGATCGAGCGCTCCAGCTCTACCGGGCGCTCGGGTCGGCGGTCGAAATGAGTGGCGGATCGGCCGCCAACACGATGTGCGGGGTTGCCAGCTTCGGTGGCACGGCGGCGTACGTCGGCAAGGTCAGCGACGACGAACTCGGCAAAGTGTTCGGTCACGACCTACTTGCGGTGGGTGTGCAGTTCAAGCCTGGCGATCACCGCAATGCGGTTCCGACCGGACGTTGCATCATCGTCGTCACACCCGATGCCGAACGCACGATGAACACGTATTTGGGCGCATCGAGCTTGCTCGGCGTGAGTGACGTCGATGATGACGCCGTCGGCGCTGGTCAGGTGCTCTACATGGAGGGTTACCTCTACGACCGCCCGGAGGCCAAGCAAGCGTTTCGGCACGCCGCCGGGATCGCCCATAGCGCGGGTCGAATGGTGTCGCTTACGCTCTCCGATTCCTTCTGTGTTGATCGCCATCGCGACGACTTCCTGTCACTCGTCGATGACGAAGTCGATCTGCTGTTTGGCAATCAGGCCGAGTTGTTGGCGCTCTATCAAACTGAGTCGTTTGACGAGGCGATTGCTTCGCTGCGTGCGCAGTGCCCGCTGGCTGCCGTCACGGTAGGTGCTCAAGGTTCGATCATCGTCACGCCTGGCGAAATGCTCGAAGTGCCAGCCGTCTCGGTCCGCAAAGTGATCGACACGACCGGTGCCGGTGACCTGTTTGCCTCCGGTTTCCTTCATGGGCTGACACGCGGATTGGCGCTGGGGGAGTGTGGTCGGCTCGGTTCGATCGCTGCCGCCGAGGTGATTTCTCACGTCGGTCCAAGGCCGCTGGTGGAGTTGCGTACGCTGGTGGAGTGACCAGCAACCACACGACCCGCACGGCCCGACTTTGGCTTGCCGCCGAACCCGACGCTGATATCCGCGCCGAACTTCAGGGTCTGATCGACGAAGGTGGCGAATCCCTTACCGAACGATTCGCTGGCCGTTTGCAGTTCGGAACAGCGGGCCTTCGGGCGGCTGTGGGAGCCGGCCCGCTGAGGATGAATCGGCTCGTCGTCCAGCAGGCAGCGGCCGGCTTGGCGCAGTATCTGCTTGACACCGATCCTGATGCTCGTGAGCGCGGCGTCGTGATCGGATACGACGCTCGTCGGAAGAGTGACGTGTTCGCCTCCGACACCGCACGGGTCATGGCTGCAGCTGGAATTCGGGCGATGTTGTTCGATCGGATGGTTCCGACGCCGGTACTCGCCTGGTCGATCACCGAACTGGCCGCCGCCGCCGGTGTCGTGGTGACGGCGTCGCATAACCCGGCGGCCGATAACGGGTACAAGGTCTACCTCAGCGACAGCGCCCAGATCGTGCCGCCTCACGACACAGGAATCTCCGCCTGCATCGAGTTGGTCGACCCGACCGCCGTGCCGATGAGTGATCTGGATGATCCGCTGATCACGATGCTCGACGGAACCTTGATCGACGCCTACGTCGCTGCTATCCCGGCAGTCCGTCGTCGTCCCGATGTGGTCGGCGTGCCGGTCGCCTACACCGCTATGCACGGTGTTGGTGGAGACGTGTTGATGCGCGCCTTCAAGGCTGCCGGGTTGCCCGCTCCAGCGGTCGTCACTGAACAGTTCCTTCCCGATGGCACGTTTCCAACAGTGTCATTCCCGAACCCCGAGGAACCGGGTGCGTTGGATCTGTTGATGGCCGTTGCCCGTGAGGTCGGGGCGCATGTCGCGATCGCTAACGACCCTGACGCCGATCGGCTCGGTGCCGCAATTCCTCAGCCCGATGGTTCGTGGCGGCGGCTGGGTGGCGACGAGATCGGTTGGCTGTTCGCTGACTACCTCTTGTCGCAGACCAGTGGAGATGATCGACTCGTGGTCACCACGCTGGTCTCGTCGTCCCTGCTCGGCAAGATGGCCGCCTTCCACGGTGTCCATTCGAAGGAGACGTTCACCGGGTTCAAATGGATCGGTCGCACCGTGCTCGATCACCCGGATCTCGATTTCGTGCTCGGGTACGAACAGGCGCTCGGCTACCTGGTTGCCCGACGCCCGCTCGACAAGGATGGCATCTCGGCGGCCGTGCTTTTCGCAGAGATCGCTGCCGTTGCTGCGTCGGAGGGCCGTACGTTGCAGCAGTGGCTTGACGATATTGCGGCCCGTTTCGGGCGTCACATGCTCGCCGACAGCTCGATTCGGATGTCACCCGTCGACGCCGAAGCCAAGGTCGCCGCGCTGCGCGCCGATCCGCCCAGTGAGATCGGCGGTCGCGCCGTGTTGAGTACCGAGTCGTATCCGCTGGCTGACCTGCTCAGGTTCGAGTTGGAGGGTGGTGTACGAGTCCAAATCCGCCCCAGCGGCACCGAACCCAAGGTCAAGCTCTATGGCGAAGCGGTCGGAGAAGACCCGAGCCCCTACCTAGCCGCCCTCGCCGAACTGCTGATCTAGCCCTCTGCTCACCACCGCCAGCAACTCGATTCCGGTTCTGGTGGCGCGATCGTGTGTTGTGAGGGCGTGATCGCGCCGACAGAAGATCAGCGTTGGGGGTGAGGCTTGATGCTCAGCCGCTGGTGCCGACGGTTTGGATCTCGTCGACGTCATAGTCAAACGTGACCGTGCGCAGCAACGGCTCCAACGCACCGGCACCACCCGACGACGTATACGCCAACTCCCACA
>JANOTN010000482.1:0-1823 GCA_031416375.1 Ilumatobacteraceae bacterium | reverse complement strand
TGTGGGAGTTGGCGTATACGTCGTCGGGTGGTGCCGGTGCGTTGGAGCCGTTGCTGCGCACGGTCACGTTTGACTATGACGTCGACGAGATCCAAACCGTCGGCACCAGCGGCTGAGCATCAAGCCTCACCCCCAACGCTGGTCTTCTGTCGGCGCGATCACGCCCTCACAACACACGATCGCGCCACCAGAACCCAGCGATCGGAGGCTGACGCTCCGGGTCGCGTTACGGCGCGGCTGCCGGCGGTGGCGTTGTGGCCGGTGCCAGTGTGGTGGTGGCTGGCAAAGTAGTGGTCGTCGTGGTCGTCGTGGTCGTCGTCGTTTCGGCGACGGTGGCCTGACCGACCACGATGTTGATCGTCGTGCCCTTGTCGACCAACTGACCAGTCGGGATGCTCTGTTCGAGCACGGTGCCGTCCTTCGGATCGCCAGGCGGCAGTTCCTTGAACTGGACGCCGACCTTGAATCCGAGCTCGTCGAGCAGGTTTCTGGCCGTGCCTTCGTCAACACCGACGAGCGTTGGGACGATCTTCTGGCCGGGTCCGGAACTCACAAATAGGATCACCGTCGAGCCACGATCGACCAGCGTGTTGGTTGGCGGTTCGGTCCGAATCACGGTGCCGGCCAGGATCACCTCGTCGACCTGCTCGCGGACTTCGACAACGAGTCCGTATTCCGCCGATTCGAGCAACGCCCGAGCGACGTCAACATCGTCGTTGATCACCGTTGGCGGTACGGAGACCTGGTTCGGCCCACCCGATACGGTCACCATGACCCGTGTCTCCTGCGTGACGAGCGTCTCGGCCGGCGGGTTGGTTCGGATCACTCGACCCTCGGGGACAGCACTGCTGAGTTCGGATTCCTCGGTGAACGCAAACCCAGCGGCCCCAAGAATGTTGCGGGCGTCCTCGATCGTGACGCCAGCCACATTCGGGATCGGAACCAGCGACTTCGTGGGGTTGAAATACAATTCGATCACGGTTCCCTCGGCGACTATCGTGCCGGCGGCAGGGACCGTTCTGTGTACGAACTCCTCGTTGACGAGCGGATTCTCCTCGGGGATCGATCGAAATGGCAGTTTCAGGGCCGTGAGCGCTCCGGTCACCGAAGCGAGCGGCTGATTGACGTAGTTGGCAAGCGTCAGAGCGCTTGACTGCTCGGTCTTCTTCGTCAGACCCTGGTAGAGCAACACCCCGCCAGCAACGAGCGCAATCAGGGCGATGAATGCCGCCAGCGCGTACCAGCCGGTTCGCGAGTTGTGGTCCTGGTAGTAGTGGGCTTCAGGCGAGGCTCCGGGCGGGTACTGGTCGAGGTTTTGGCCCTGGCGTGCCGGCATGGTCGTGGTGGGCGCGCCGGCAATCGGGGGGTGTGCTCGTGTCACCTGGTGTGCGGGCTGCACGATCATGGGTGTCGTGCCGACCGGTTGAGTCGGGCCGAACGGGCGCTGAATCCCTGGCGCTGGAGTGCCCGGACGGGCTGCCGCTGCGACCAACGCCTGAACCTGCTCGCCGTTGCGGAACCGTCGCAGATCGTCGCGCAGGGCATGGGCGCTCGGGTAACGCAGCTTCGGGTCCTTCGCCAGCAGCTTGGCGACGATCGCCTCGAACGGGCGTGGCATCCCCTCGACCAGCTTGTTGAGTGGGGTCGGCTGATCGTGGACTTGCTTGTAGGCGATGCTGACCGGGTTGTCGCCGGCGAACGGCGGCTTGCCTGACACCATTTCGTACATCACGATCCCGAGCGAGTAGAGGTCGCTGCGAGGGTCGGGCTGGGCACCTTGAGCCTGTTCGGGGGAGAAATACGAGGCGGTGCCCATCACCGAA
>JANOTN010000481.1:0-10700 GCA_031416375.1 Ilumatobacteraceae bacterium | reverse complement strand
CAGGAACTCGGCCAGTGCCCGCGCCAGTTCGGTCTTCCCTACGCCGGTGGGCCCGAGAAACATGAACGAGCCGATCGGCCGATTTGGGTCAGACAAACCTGCCCGACTGCGACGGATCGCGTTGGCGACGGCGGTAACCGCGTCGTCTTGACCGACAACCCGCTGATGCAGCGACGATTCAAGCTGGATCAGCTTGCTCATTTCGCTTTCCATCAATCGGGTCATCGGAACTCCGGTCCATTTCGCCACGACCTCGGCGATGTCTTCGGCATCGACTTCCTCCTTGAGCATGCGCGTCTCGTGCTGCAACTCGTTGAGGTGGCCAGTGGCTTCCTCGACACGACGTTCAAGCTCGGGAATCCGGCCATATCGGATCTCGGCTGCAACGTTGAGATCAGTCTCACGTTCGACCTGCGTTCGAAGATGTTCCATCTCCTCCTTCAGATTTCGAATGGCGTCGATTGCCTGCTTCTCAGCCTCCCAATGCGTCTTCATGACGTGCGCTTCTGCGTTGAGTTGGGCGAGCTCCTCATGCAGTGCATCAAGCCGATCAAGTGACGCCGCATCGCTCTCTTTGTCGAGCGCGACCTGTTCGATTTCGAGTTGCAAGATCCGTCGTTGCACGACATCGATGGCGGTCGGCACCGAGTCGATCTCGATCCGCAATTTCGAGGCTGCCTCGTCCATCAGATCGATCGCCTTATCGGGCAGGAATCGATTGGTCAGGTACCGGTTCGACAGCACAGCAGCGCTGACCAACGCAGAGTCTTGGATTCGCACGCCGTGGTGAACCTCGTACCGCTCCTTGAGACCGCGCAGGATGCCGATCGTGTCTTCCACCGACGGCTCGCCGACGTACACCTGCTGGAAGCGGCGCTCTAGGGCTGGGTCCTTCTCGACGTACTTTCGGTACTCGTCGAGCGTCGTCGCGCCGATCATGCGTAGCTCGCCGCGGGCGAGCATCGGCTTGATCATGTTGCCGGCATCCATCGCGCCCTCGGCAGCGCCGGCACCGACGATCGTGTGCAGTTCATCGACGAAGGTGATCACCTCACCGGCGGCATCGGTGATCTCTTTGAGCACGGCCTTCAGGCGCTCCTCAAACTCACCGCGATACTTGGCGCCGGCCAGCATCGAGGCAATGTCGAGCGCGATCAACCGCTTGCCCTTGAGCCCCTCTGGGACATCACCATCGGCGATTCGTCGGGCAAGACCCTCGACGATCGCCGTCTTGCCGACGCCAGGTTCGCCGATCAGCACCGGGTTGTTCTTCGTACGACGCGAGAGCACTTGGATGACACGACGAATCTCGTCGTCGCGGCCAATCACCGGGTCGATTTTGCCGTCGGCGGCACGACGTGTCAGGTCTTGCCCGTACTTCTCGAGGGCGGCGAACTTCTCCTCCGGGTTCTGGTCGGTGACGCGATGGCTGCCGCGCACGTCACGCAGCACTTGGAGGAGTTCCTCGCTGCCTACTCCGAGCCGATCGTTCATCGCCAGCAGGAGATGCTCGACCGAGAGGTAGTCGTCACGCAGGTCCTTGCGGTATTGCTCGGCCCGCTCGGTGACGTTGGTGAGTTCGCGATTCAGTCGCGGTTCGCTGCCGCCGTGAGCCTGCGGCAACTTGTCGACCGCCATCTGGCTGCGGTCCCTGACCATTCCCGGAGATTGACCGAGTTTCGCCAGCACGCCGGCAACCACCGTGCCCTCCTGCGCCGCCAACGCAACCAGGAGGTGATCTGGGGTGAGTTCAGGATTCGAGTTCGCTTTGGCCTGATCGATCGCAGCAGCGAACGCCTCTTGAGTCTTGACCGTCCATTTTTTCGGATCGAGCGCCATACCGACAGACTACGCCTGATCTCCAAACTTGATACATATCAACTCAACTTTCATGAGCCAAGTTGGCGCGGTGAGAGTTGGTACAGCAGGTCAGACGAGGCGAGCACGGCGGGAAGCAGGCCAGCCGCGCAGGGCAGGATCTGTTCACCAAAGAATCGCCCCGAGACCACCTTAGCGACGTGAAAGTCATCGTCGTAGTCGATCGCCACGAGCACCGATTTGGCGAGCAACCCGGCGCACACGGTTGTACCGAGCAACCGCAGATACGGCGATGAGGCGGCCAGTAGCGAACGCTGATCGGTGCTGGCGATCGAGATCAGATGTGCGGTCGCCGTACGAGCGGCGCTCACCGCCGCACGCAGCTGAGCGGCAAACCCGGCCATCGACGTCAGGTCAGCGAGTTGGGCCGCCCGATCCTCAAACTCATTCAGCAGATCGGTGATCACTCCACCATCACGCATCGACAGTTTGCGACCCACGAGGTCGGCGGCCTGAATCCCGTTGGTTCCCTCGTAGATCGCCGAGATCCGAATATCCCGATAGTGCTGGGCGATACCGGTCTCCTCCACGAAGCCCATTCCCCCATGAATCTGAAGCGCGAGCGAAGTCATCTCGTTACCGACATCAGTGCACAGACCCTTGGTCAAGGGGATCAGCAGGTCGGCGAGTTCCTGCCAGGTTCGCGCCTGATCTGGGTCGGTTGCTGCATCGGCGCGATCAAGGGCGGCGGCATTGGTGTAAACGAGGCAACGCATCGCATCGATCCACGCTCGCTGCGTCATCAACATCCGGCGCACGTCGGGATGGTCGATAATCGCGCTCGACGCGTCGGCCGGGGCACCAGCAGCGTGGCCCTGGAAACGATCCTGGGCGTAGTGCAACGCCTGCTGGTATGCCCGCTCGCTGAGGCACAACCCTTCTAAGCCGACCGACAGGCGGGCGTTGTTCATCATCGTGAACATGTTGCGCATGCCCTCGTTCTCACCACCGACCAGCCAGCCGATCGCACCGGTTCGTTCGCCGTACGACATCACGCAAGTCGGCGAACCGTGAATCCCAAGTTTGTGCTCAATCGACACACATACGACGTCATTCCGCTGACCGAGCGAACCGTCGGGATTGACCAGGAACTTGGGCACGAGGAACATCGAGATTCCCTTCGTACCTGGGGGCGCACCTGGCGTACGCGCCAAGACGAGATGGATGATGTTGTCGGTCAAGTCGTGTTCGCCGTATGTGATGAAGATCTTCTGGCCGCTGATCAGCCACGAGCCGTCACCAACCGGCTCAGCCTTGGTGCGCACTGCACCTACATCGGACCCCGCCTGCGGCTCGGTCATGTTCATCGAACCGGCCCACTCGCCCGTCAGCATCTTTGGCAGGTAGATCGCCTTCTGCTGATCGGAACCATGAGCGTGGATCGCATCGATCGCCCCTTGGGTGAGCAGCGGGCACAGCGAGAACGCCATATTGGCGGTGGTCAGCAACTCTTGGATGCCAATTGCGGCGACCCACGGGAAATCGGCACCGCCGTAGGTCGGATCGAATGGGACGGCGCCGAAACCGAGCTCGACCCACTGGCGGTAGGCGGGCTTGAAACTGTCAGGCGTGGTGACCGTGCCGTCAGGATTCCAACGAGATCCAATCCGGTCCCCGTCAACGTTGGTCGGAGCGACCACTTCCGCCATGAATCGGCCGACCTCAGCGAGCACATCATGAATCGTCTCGCTGTCGACGTGACCAAATCGTTCGGTGGCGACGATCGCACCCAGGTCGGCGACGTGATCGAGCACGAATCGGATATCGCGGAGGGGAGGGGTGTAGTCGCGCACGCCGCCAGTCTCGGCTGGCGAACACGTCGCCACAACTCCAAGTGAGGAGCGTTCCACCCGACCAAGTCGTAACCTCATTGTCACAATGCGCATCCGAGGGTTCAAACTACGCGCCGCGATCGCGCTCGCTGTTGTGCTCTCGCTGGTAGCCGCCTGCAACGGTGACACCAGCGAAACCAGCGACGCCGAGCCACCCCAGTCAACCGGATCCATGTCGACCGACGCTTCCAGCACAGACACTCGCGAATCGAGCAATACCTCCGTCAACGAACGCACATCAGATGATTCAGATTCGTCTCAGCAAGCCGACCCCCAGATTCCAGGAGTCACAGCAACAACGATTCGAATCGGCTTGAATGCCGACCTCGCGGGGGCCACCGCCACGACAGTGAGCCCGATGATCGACGCACAGAAGGCCTACTGGGCGGCGGTCAACGAGGGCGGCGGAATCGACGGCCGTCAGGTCGAACTGGTGATTCGCAACAACGCCTACGACGTGCCAACCCACATGGCGAACTATACGGAGTTGGTTGGCGACGGCCCCGAATCGGTGATCATGTTCAGTCACTCATCGGGGTCACCGCACACGGCTGAAGCCGAACGAAGCGCCGTCACCGACGAGATCGTGGTGGTCCCTTCGACGCGTTACTCCGGGTGGGCCGACACCGACACCGGTGCCAACATCGCCGAACTGGGCGCCAGCCTCTGCGTCGAGGGGCTCAACGGTCTCAGCTTGCTCGCCGATGTTGAGGATGCGACCCGCGTCGCCGTGTTGTCATCGCCGGGCGAAGATGGTCAAGACAGTGCCGCCGGTGCCAGGCTGGCTGCCGCCTCACTCGGCCTTGAACTCGTGTACGACGCTGACGGACTGGTCGTGCGCGGAAGCGATCTCACCCAGATCATCGCCGACGTGGTCGCCGCCCAACCTGACGTGGTGTGGGCAGCGGTCGACCCACTCACGCTCTCGCAACTGCTGGCGGGGACGTTCCAACTCGGGTTGATCGCACGCTGGTCGGGAAGCGCTGAGTCGTGGAACGATCATCTACTCGACACCGAGGTTGCCCCGATTGCAGCCGAACTGTTCCGTCCGTCGTCGACCGGCGCACTGTGGGGAACCGTCGAGGAACCGGGGATGCAGGCCCTGATCGAGGGGATGCAATCGTTCGATCCGACTGCTCCATTGAGCGATTCGCACGTCGCCGGATGGTTGCAGGCCGGCGCCGCTCACCAGATACTCGAACAGGCGGCAGCGAGTGGCGATCTCAGCCGGAGCGGTATCGTCGATGCGCTGAGCACTACCGAGATCGACTTCGGTGGTCTCGCTCCCAACCAGTCGTGGAGCGGAGCGCCAGACGAGTATTTGGTTCGCGAGACGTACCTGTACGAGATCATCCTCGATCAGCGGACACCGAACGAAACCGTCGCCGATGGTGGAGCGAACGGGTATCAACTGCTCGACGGTCCGTCGGTCTCCGACTCGGCCGCATCCTTCACATTCGAGGGCGCCTGTTGGGAGTCCGGATTTTGATCCGCCGACCGGCCCGCCTGGTGGGCGTGTGCACGGTAGTACTGGCGATCGGTGGCACGACGCTGTTTGCAGCCACGGATGGCGCGATCATGGATCCCGCCGACGTGTCGAGCCGCGCCTTTCGACTCGACCCTCCGCGTGTTCCCTCAACACGGAACCTTGCGGCGGTGGCGATGTTCGACGAGGTGAATGCCGAACGGTCGCGCCGTGGGTTGTCGGCGTTCATTTGGAACGATCAGGTCACGGCCGCAGCGCAGGCGCATTCAGTCGATATGGCCGCCAATCGCACAATGCAACACGCCGGAACTGACGGCTCGAATGCAGGAGATCGACTTCGTCGTCAGGGATTCATTTGGTCGACCTGGGGGGAGAACATCGGTGCCGGATACACGACAGCCGAGCCAATGTTGGATGCCTGGCTCGCCAGCCCCAACCACCGCACCCACCTGATCGGCAACTTCACCTACGTCGGCATCGGCGCCGCCGCAGCAGCCGACGACACCCCCTACTGGACACTGGTAGTAGCACGCTGACCGACCCCGAGCGGGCAGCAGGCTTCGGCGGCAGCAAGGCCACGACGAAACCTGACTGCTACACCCGCTAGGTACCCTCGACGTTGTATGTCTCGTGAGCGATCTCCGTTTGTGGCTCAGGGCACATGGCGGTCTGGGGCGTTGCATGTGTGGGGCTGGAACGGCGATTCTGCGGCGTCGGCGGCGTGGCTATATGGGGGTTTCGGGCGCAGCCGGTGGAACGCCGACCGCGACGAAGGTTGGCACGATTCACCGATCTCGTATGGCGAACTCTCGCGGCTGACGTTGGAGTTGTCTAGCGGCGCCCAAAAACCGCTTCCGACGGTCAGCCTCGACCCGTTCGGGGCCGCCGTCTGGCTATCGGAAACCCCGACCGGTGAGCACCTGTCGCCCTCGATTGCCTGGTTTGCAGCGTTGACGCAGTTCGCCACCGGGCTGGTCAGCGCGCAGCGTGTTGCGCCTGAGGTCGTGCAGGAGGGCCCGTTCCTGGTGGCGCGGTGGCGGCCGGTTCTCGATGCGAGACATCATGACGCGCTCGCTCATGCGGCGTCGATCGCCCCCGCGGTCTGTCGCAATGGCTCGACCGCCTCGACGTTCGACATCATGAGCACGCTTGTCGATGGCGTCGCTCGCTCATTCCTGCACCACGCCGGCTGGAAGCCGGACCTCGGACGCCAGCGCTCGACAGAGGTCCAGGCGATACGAGCAGTGTTCGCCGCGCTCGCCAAGCCCGACCCCGTGATCCGCAACGGCACCGAGGAGTTCCACGACGCTCTGAACGAGCTGAGCCGTACGCTCGGCCGGCATCGCCAACGACTTGACGGTCAGCCCGTCGTACGCGGCCGTGTTCGGCTGACGCTGCCCGACGATGCCCTCGACCCGTGGCTCGTCGACCTCGAGTTGGTCGACGACGCCGACCCGGGCCGTTGGTGCAGCGCCGACGACGTCTGGAGCTCGTCGGCCTCTGCGATCGACCTCGCCGGCGGCGAGTCACAACTGGCAACGTTGATCGACGAAGTAAAGACGTTGGCGGCGTTGGTTTCCGCCAACATCGGCGTGCTGGCTGACCTCGGAATCGAACACGAACCGGCCGGTGTCGAACTCGACATCGACGAGGCTGACGATTTCATCGACATTGCGCCAGCCGAACTGGCCCGGCTCGGGATCGAACTGATCGGGCCTGAGCACCTCGTCAAGGCCAAAGTTTCGGTCCGCGGCACTGCCTCGGAGTCGCCGAAGGACGACCGCAAGGCGCGCTTCGGAAAGGAGGCGCTGGTCACCTGGGAAGCGATCGTCGATGACACGCCGATTTCCGAGGCCGAGTTGGCCCGCATCGAAGCCGCCGGATCCACACTGATGCGGGCCGGGCAACGGTGGGTGCGAATCGACCCGGCAGGCCTACGCCGTGCCCGCCAGATGCTCGATGATCACATCAAACAGCGCTCGACGCTTGGTGCGGTCGAACTGTTGCGGCTGGCATCCGGCGAGCAACTCAACGGCGAAGTGCCGATCGAGATGGTTCACGACGAAACCGACGCCGGTGCGGCGGACGGTGCCGACGAGAACTGGATTCACTCGTTGCTCGGCGGGCTGCCTGACGAACAACTTCAAGAGGTCCACGAAGCCGACGCGTTTGTCGGTGAGCTGAGGCACTACCAACGGCGTGGGCTGGCATGGATGCAGTTCCTCACGAGGCTCGGACTCGGAGGTTGCCTTGCCGACGATATGGGGCTCGGAAAGACGGCAACCACGCTCGCTCACCTTGTCGAGCGGCCCGGCCCGCATCTCGTGATCTGTCCGCTCAGCGTGGTTCACAACTGGGAAGCCGAGGCCTGTCGGTTCACGCCCGGAATGACTGTGGTCGTACATCACGGTGCCAGCCGCCAGGTGGGCGACCCGGCCCTGTTCGGACTCGCCGATGCCGACATCGTGATCACCACCTACGGCCTCCTCCCCCGCGACATCGACGCTCTGGCGGCGGTGCAGTGGACCACGGTCGTGCTCGACGAAGCGCAAATGATCAAGAACGCAGGCACGAAGGCTGCCAAGGCCGTTCGTCGCCTACCGGCTGCTCAGAAATTGGCACTCACCGGCACCCCGGTCGAGAATCGGCTGTCAGAGTTGTGGGCGATTCTCGATGCGGTCAACCCCGGCCTGCTTGGTAGCCGGCAGCGGTTTCGTGAGCGGTATGCGACGGCGATCGAGCGCCACAACGACGTCGAGGTTGCCGGGCGGTTACGCCGGCTCACCCAGCCGTTCGTACTGCGGCGCACGAAAGCTGACCGTCGTCTGCTGCCCGATCTGCCAGACAAGATCGAACAGATTGCCTATGCCCAGCTCACCAAAGAACAGGCCGTGCTGTATCAGAAGGTCGTCGACCAGTTGCTGATCGATGCCAAGCAGCTGGAAGGCATGCAGCGACGTGGCACCGTGCTGGCTGCACTCACGCGTTTGAAGCAGATCTGCAATCACCCCGCCCACGCCTTGAAGGACGGCTCGCGGCTGGCCGGGCGTTCAGGGAAACTCAACCGTTTTGACGAGTTGGTCGACGAGTTGTTCGACGTCGATGAACGCGCCCTCGTGTTCACGCAGTTCCGCGAGATGGGCGATCTGCTACAACGCCATGTGAAGGAACGCTTTGGAACCGACGCCCCGTTCCTGCATGGCGGCGTGTCAAGAGGCGGCCGCGATCGGATGGTCGCCGACTTCCAGGCTGGTCTCGGATCACCGCTGTTACTCGTGTCGTTGAAGGCGGGAGGCACCGGGCTCAACCTGACAGCGGCCAGCCAGGTGATCCACTACGACCGCTGGTGGAACCCTGCCGTTGAAGACCAGGCCACCGATCGGGCCTGGCGGCTCGGTCAGCAACGCACCGTCAACGTCCACAAACTGGTCTGCCAGGGCACCGTCGAGGAACGAATCGGTCAGGTGATCGACGACAAGCGCAAGATCGCCGACGCCGTGATCGGCACGGGGGAAGCATGGCTGTCCGAGTTGAGTACCGATGACCTCGCCCAACTCGTCGTGCTCGATGGAGGTGGCGTGTGAGCCGCCCACGCAAGCCGTACGGCCCCAACTCACCAGGGCGGTTGCCAGCCACGATGATCAAGGTGCTGGCTGCCGAACTGAGCGACCAGGGTCGGCTGTCGCGCGGCAAGCGGTACTGGGCCGACCACGCCGTGATCGACATCGTGATCGGGCACGGCTCTGTCACGGCCCAGATTCAAGGCAGTCGAGCGACGCCCTACGTGGTGACGATCGAAGCCAAGGCCGGGTCAGGAGTGCCGACAAAGCGCGACGTGTGGGTGCGCTGTACCTGTCCCGATGACTCCGGGAACGGTTCGGGCGCATGTAAGCACGCAGTCGCCGCACTCTTCGCTGTGTCTGATGAAGTGGCGTTGGACCCCGAGCTGATTGATCGTTGGCGGCGCAGCGCGAACACGTTCCCGATCCGAACCGACGACGAGCCGGACGACGAGCCGGACGACGAGCCTCGCTCGGCGGCACCGACGCCGATCCGGAACAGGCGCACTGAAGCCGAAGTGATCCAACTACGACCGCGTCGCGATCCAATCGTTGACGAACTGTCGCTCCTGCTCCAGTCGCCGGCAGGCACCAGCCAACCCGAGATCCCACGACCTGAACCAATCATTCACGGCATCATTCGCGACCGCCTCTTGGCCGAGGTCCTCAACGACGCCCTCAACGTCCTCGCCAATCGCTGGGAGTGACCTGTCGCTTCCAGACGACCTCGGTCTCCTACACTCGCTCCGTGGTCGGCGATGTTTCCTCGGTAGTCAACGCCCTCGTCAGAAATCTTGACGGGGCCGTGCGCGGCAAACACCATGAGATTCGAATGGCGGTTGCGTGTCTACTGGCCGAAGGCCACCTGCTACTCGACGACGTGCCCGGAACCGGAAAGACGACGTTGGCGAAAGCGATCGCTGGTTCGATCGCCGGCGTGTGGAAGCGAGTGCAGTTCACTCCTGACCTACTACCGAGCGACATCACAGGCGTGATGGTGTACAACCAAAGTAACGGTTCCTTCGGATTCCGCCAGGGTCCGGTCTTCACCAATGTGTTGATCGGCGACGAAATCAACCGCGGTAGTCCGAAGACCCAATCGGCATTGCTCGAAGTCATGGAAGAACGCCAGGTCACGGCCGACGGCACCAGCCGCCCGGTACCGCGCCCGTTCTTCGTGATCGCCACACAGAACCCGAAAGACTTCCACGGCACGTTCCCCCTGCCCGACGTGCAACTCGACCGCTTCACGATGCGACTGAGTCTTGGCTATACCGACCACAACACCGAGGTGCGGTTGCTCGACGAGTACAACCGGCATCGACGTGACGAGGTCGTCACCCAGGTCACCGATGCTGAACAACTCGAACGGGTGATCGAAACGATCGATCAGGTCACCGTCGCCAGGGGCGTCAGCGAGTACATCGTTCGCCTGGCGGCGGCGACTCGAGCGCATCCTGATCTCCGACTCGGAGTGTCGACTCGTGGTTCGATCGCCCTGCTGCGTTCCGCTCGGGCGTGGGCGGCGACGGCAGAACGCGACTTCGTCACACCTGATGACGTGCAAGATGTCGCACTGGCGGTCTGCGGGCACCGGATTGCACTCACGCCGGAAGCTGAGTTGAGGGGGGCACGGACCGACTTGATCGTGGCGCAACTGCTCGACGAGGTGGCCGTCCCGCGTTCCCGCGAGGGTTGAGATGCTGACTCGCTCGGGTCTCGGCGGATTAATCACCTCCGTTATCTTGGGGGCTCTCGGACTGTGGTGGCACTACGAGGAACTGCTCGTAGTCGCCGCCTGTTTGGTGGCCGCCATAGTCGTTGCGCTGTGGAGCGGGCGGAGCCGGCAACGGACCAAGATCACGCGCACAATCGCCGCCCCACGTGTCGCCCGTGGCGATCCGATCCACATCGTGTATCGGGTGTCGAACACCAGTCGTCGAC
>JANOTN010000480.1:0-3059 GCA_031416375.1 Ilumatobacteraceae bacterium | reverse complement strand
CGGTCGTGCTCTGCGATGCCCGTTGCGATGGCGAAGATGTTGGGGTCGAAGATGATGTCTTCGGGAGGGAAGTCGAGTTCGGTCGTCAGCAGTTGAAACGCCCTCGTGCAGATCGACACCTTGCGTTCGGCGGTATCGGCTTGGCCCGCCTCGTCGAATGCCATCACGATCACGGCGGCACCGTGATCGCGGCAGACCCGTGCCTGGGCGAGGAACTGGTCGACGCCTTCCTTCATCGAGATCGAGTTGACGACGGCTTTGCCCTGCACGCATTCGAGACCGGCTTCGATCACCTCGAACTTCGACGAGTCGATCATCACCGGGACTCGGGCGATGTCGGGTTCGGCTGCGATCAGGTTGAGGAACGTGATGATCGCCTGTTTCGAGTCGAGCAGGCCTTCATCCATGTTGACATCGATGATTTGGGCACCGTTCTCGACCTGGTCGCGGGCAACGTCGAGCGCCTCTGCGTAGTCGCCGTTGGTGATCAGCCGCCGGAACTTGGCGGAGCCGGTGACGTTGGTGCGCTCGCCGACGTTGACGAACGGGATGTCGTCGGTGAGCGTGAATGGTTCGAGCCCGGAGAGTTGCAGCGTGCGGCGACGCTCGGCCGGAACACGAGGTGTCGTGCCGGCCACCGCCTCGCTGATTGCTGCAATGTGTTCGGGTGTCGTGCCGCAGCAACCACCAACGATGTTGACGAACCCAGCATCGGCAAACTCGCCGAGGATCGCCGCCGTCTGGTCGGGCGACTCGTCGTAACAGCCGAGTGCATTTGGAAGTCCAGCGTTCGGATAGGCGCACACGAGTGTGTCGGCAATGCCCGCTATTTCTTGGATGTACGGCCGCATGTCGGCTCCACCGAGGGCGCAGTTGAGCCCGACCGACAGCGGTTCGGCGTGACGAATCGATTGCCAGAACGCAGCCGTCGTTTGACCGGAGAGCGTGCGACCCGAACGATCGGTGATCGTGCCAGAAACCATCAGCGGCGTCTGGATGCCGGTCTCAGCGGCGAGGCGGCGTGCCGCCCAGATCGCCGCTTTAGCGTTCAACGTGTCGAATATCGTTTCGATCAAGAGGACGTCGACGCCACCTTCGACGAGGCCCGCCATCTGCAGTCGATACGACTCGGCGAGTTGGCGGAACGTGATTGCCCGGTAGCCAGGATCCTCGACTCGGGGCGAGAGCGACAACGTCACGTTCGTCGGCCCGATCGCCCCCGCAACCCAACGGGTTCGACCATCGCGGCGTTGCGCCTCGTCGGCGGCGGCGCGGGCCAACTGACCTCCGGTGCGGTTGAGTTCAGCAATCAGCGTCGGGTCGTCCAGCCCGTATTCGCGTTGCGCCACGGTTGTGCCGGAGAACGTATTGGTGGTGATGATGTCGGCACCCGCCAGCAGGTACGCCAGGTGAATCTCCTGCACGGCGTCGGGCTGCGTCATCACGAGCAGGTCGTGGTTCCCGGCGAGCGACGACGGATGATCGCGGAAGCGGTCGCCGCGCAGATCGTCCTCGGACATCCGCAGCGCTTGGAACTCCGTCCCGCTGGCACCATCGAGCACGAGGATCCGTTCGGAGGCTGCGAGTTTGAGTGTGGTCAATGCGGTCATGCGGCGACGGTTTTCGTCTCGATGCCGAGTTGCTCGCAGACAGCGAGCGCCAAGTCGGCACGGTTGAGGGTGTAGAGGTGGACGTGGTCAACGCCATTCGCGGCGAGGTCTGCGATCTGTTCGGCGGCGAGCTCGGCGGCAATCTTCTGGGTCGTTTCGGGCTGATCGTCGAGTCCGGCAAACTGATCGGTGATCCGCGGCGGCATCGATGCTCCGCAGCGGCTGGCGAATCGCGAGACCGCCGGGAAGGAATGGATTGGAAAGATGCCCGGCACGATCGGAATCTCGATGCCGCGGGCGCGCACGCCATCGCGATAGCGCAGGTAATGCGCGTTGTCGAAGAACATCTGGGTCATCGCACGATCGGCGCCGGCAGCGACCTTCTCGGCCAACACGTCGAGGTCATGGTCGGTCGTGGGGGACTGCGGGTGCCGTTCCGGGTAGGCCGAGACGGCGACATCGAAATTGCCACGTTGCTTGATCGCCGCCACCAAGTCGGACGTGCGCTGGTAGCCATCGACGTGCGGTTCGTACGCCGCATCGACGCCTGACGGCGGGTCGCCACGCAGCGCCACGATGTGACTGACACCGAGGGCTGCGTATCGCTCGATCACGTGGTCGATCTCTGACCGGGTCTGCCCGACGCAGGTGAGGTGCCCAGCTACGTCGCAGCCCTCGGATCGGACGGCGTCGATCGCAGCGAACGAACGCTCACGATCCGACCCGCCAGCGCCGTATGTCACCGACACGAAGGTGGGCGCGATCCTGCCGAGTTGGGCGACCGTGTTTCGCAACGTGTCGAGCCCATCGGCCGACTTCGGGGGGAACACCTCGAATGAGATCGACAGCGTCATGACTGTGTCTCCTCGACCAGAGTGATCGGCACCACCTTGGTGCGTCGGTCCTGACCAAGCCACAACGAAACAGTGAGTCGGTCGCCGGCGATGCTGCTGGTCGTCGGCACGTCGAGACCGGACTGCTCCAACCAGCCCTCGACGGTATCGGTCCGGAATCCGAGCCGGCGATGAGCATGGTCGGTGCGCAGAAATTCGAGCGAATGCGGTGCGAAGTCGACGATCAGCAGTCGACCTCCGGGGGTCAGCAATCGAGCAGCTTCCCTAACGGCTCGCGCCGGGTCATCGAGGAAGTGAAGAACCTGATGGATGACAATCAAGTCGAACGAGTTGCGGTCGAACGGCGGGCTGTAGACGTCGCCCTGCCGGAGGTCGATGCCACGCACCTCGGCCCGCTCTAGGTTGGCACGCGCGACAGCGAGCATTGAATGGCTGGTGTCCAGCCCGACGGCGCGCTCGGCGTTGTGTCCCAAGAGTTGCAGGATCCGACCGGTACCCGTTCCGACATCGAGTACCGACTTGTACGCGCTCGTTCCGATTGCGTCGAGGATCGCCTGCTCGACGGTGGCGTCGGAGGCATGCAGCGACCGCTCCT
>JANOTN010000479.1:0-9706 GCA_031416375.1 Ilumatobacteraceae bacterium | reverse complement strand
TCAAGCCCCATGCCTTCGATTCGACGGGCAAAACTCATCGCCCCACCCGTGGCGATCATCGTCTTCGATGGGATGCAGTCCCAGAGGTGGGCGGCGCCGCCGATCACATCGCGTTCGATGACGGTGACTTTGGCACCGAGTCGCGCCGCCACGGTGGCTGCCTGATGACCGGCGGGGCCGCCGCCGAGAATGACGAATCGCATGCTCACGGAGTCAGGCTACGTCGGCTATGGCTCGTGGACATGGCCAGCGGTGATCGCTTCCTGACCGGCCAGGAGTACGTCGAGACCGAGGGTCTCGACGTACGTCGACTGCGCCAACGGTGCCACCAAGTTGGGGCAGTATCTCGACGGAAACTCGATCCGGTCGCGAGGCTCGCCGACCCATTCGAAATGCATTCCGTCTGGGCGTCGGAAGTTGCCGCCCCAAGCAAAGTTGTGTTTACGGAAAATCCGAACGACGGTGCAGTTCATCGGCGGGACGCAGCCCTGACAGTTCGACAGGGTATTGGTGTCGAGCGCCATCCCGTAGGCGTGGCGAGAGAGGAATCCGATTTGCCCGCTAGTTCGACTGAAGCGAGGGTTGAAGCAGCCGCCATACATGTTGGCGTTAACGACTTCGATCGCACCGGCCAATCCGGCCGCCGCAACCTCCGCCAGCGCTGCGCTCAAGTCGGAAACAACCTTCAGGTGACATCGTGCCCGAATTTGGATCGTCGAGTCGAGCAGGATTCGGGACGGCGACAGATTGGCCGCCTCCCAGTCGGGGTGCATCGCGATCGAATCCGCCGACACGAATCGATACCACGGTTCACCTAACTGGTCTTTGGTGCGAGCCGTACTCAGCGTGCCGTCAGGGTCGACAAGGTCCCAACTACGCCAAACCCTGGTGTCTTTGCGACCGGTCACGCCGACATCAACCAGCGCCTGATCAAGTACCGATCGGAAATCGAAGCCCCAAATCACCACTCCGGTGTCGGCTGTCGCTCCCAGGCGCTGCGCACCGTCGACGGTGATCACGAGTTCCGATCCCCCGATTTGGTCGTACGGGCGGATTCCGGTGATCGTGAACGCTTGCATTGATCCGTCGGCAGCTTGCATGTCGATCACGTCGCCCACCCGCGCTCCGGTGGTGTCGGCCGTCAGTTGATTGACGACGACAGAGTTGGCGTCGAGCACGTTCGAGACGTCGGTTCCCAATGTTCCAGCGAGCGCCGTCGGTGGCATGGCGATGTAGATCATCGGGATCAGATATTCAGCGGGCGGGGCGTGGACAACGGCACCCGCTCGGGTAAGGCGCTGCATCCCCAGCGAGCCGGTTCGTGTCGCCGCCGAGAACCCACCGGCCGTGGCGGCAGCGGTCGCCGCCGCCTGCACCACAAACGCATCGATGTCACCGATGTCTGCCACGACCGCCGTGTCACCGGCGGCGACAATGAGCCGGTCGGCCGTGAGTCCAACCGTCGCCGGGCTGCCAATTGAACTGGTCACCGCGTAGGCGGTAGCGCCACCGGCGAAGATCACGAACACCGCCAAGGCTGCCAATGGACCGCGGCGATTTTCCCAACGAAGTGCCGACATGGCCGCCATGTTACGGAGCAGTCGGCAACTTGGGGTGTCAGGCCACCGGCAACCGGCTACCGTCTGATCCTCGTGAGTGAGCCAAGCGAGGATCCCGACGATCCAGACCAATCGACCGGAAGCGGCCTCGCTGCGGAGAAGCTGCGCCGCCTAGCGCGAGTTACCGAGTTGCGCAACCGTGGCGAGCAGCCCTACCCGTACCGATTCGACCGATCCCACACGCTGGGTGAGGTGCGAGCCGAGTGGGGCTCCCTGGACGACGGGATCGAAACCGAACACGCAGTCACGGTTGCAGGGCGGATAATGCTGAAGCGTGACTCCGGCAAACTGATCTTCGCCACGATTCGCGACCGCGAAGCAGAGATACAGCTGTTTGTGTCCAAAGCCGTGATCGGCAATGACGGATTCGATGATGTCCGACACCTTGACCTGGGTGACTGGGTCGGCGTACACGGCACGGTGATGACAACCCGCAAAGGCGAGCTCTCGATCAAGGCCGACCGAGTCGGGCTCCTGTCGAAGGCGATGCGGCCGCTACCTGACAAGTGGCACGGGCTGACTGACACCGACACAAGATTCCGCCAGCGGTACGCCGATTTGATTGTGAACGAGGAGGCTCGGCGCAACTTCGAGATCCGCCACGAAATCATTTCCAGTTTCCGCCGGACCTTGCACGCCGAGGGCTTCATCGAGGTCGAGACTCCCGTGCTGCATGCCGAGGCCGGTGGGGCGCACGCTCGACCGTTTGTGACGCATCACAACGCGCTGGAAATGCAGTTGTATTTGCGGATCGCGTTGGAGTTGCACCTCAAGCGGCTGATCGTTGGCGGCATGGAGCGGGTGTTCGAGATCGGTCGAATCTTCCGCAACGAGGGGATTTCAACTCGTCATAACCCTGAGTTCACGATGATGGAGTTGTATCAGGCGTTCGCTGACTGGACCGACGTAATGGCGATCACCGAACGGTTGATCACACAGGCCGCTCGTGACGCGATCGGTACGACCGTGATCATGATTCGCGGTGAGGCGATCGACCTTTCAGAGCCGTGGCCACGGCTATCGATGTCGGGTGCCGTCTCTGACAAGGTTGGGTCGGTTGTGCATCCTTCGATGGCTGTCGAGGACGCCAGAGCGATCGCCGATCAGCACGGAGCGAAGTATCAACCGCCATGGGGTGCGGGCCGAGTGATCGAGTCGCTGTTTGAGGAGTTGTGCGAAGCCGACATCGTTCGGCCGACCTTCGTGACCGGGCATCCGGTCGAGATCTCGCCGCTCGCACGAGCCGACCGCAACGACCCGTTCATCACCGAACGATTCGAGTTGTTCGTCGATGCGCGTGAGTTGGCCAACGGCTACTCCGAGCTGAACGATCCGGTCGAACAGCGGCTGCGATTCGAGGGCGAGCAAACGGCCAAGGAAGCCGGCGATGCTGAGCGAGGCACCGTCGATGAGGATTATTTGCGAGCCCTCGAATACGGCATGCCGCCCACGGGGGGTCTGGGCATTGGCATGGACCGAGTAGCCATGCTCCTATCAGGAGCAGACAGCATCAAAGAAGTAATCCTGTTCCCAACCCTCCGCCCAGAGGTGATGTGATGGACACCGAACGTTTGGTGTCAGACACCAAACGTTCAGCCGTCGAGACCTATTGCCGGATGCTGTGAGGAGCACACGAATGACTCGAACCGCTTGGGGGGCTGGACTTACCACGATTGCTTCTGATGGGTCGACGCTGGATGCGTGGTTTCGCTGGTTGGGGTGGGGTGAGTTTGGCGACGATGTGATGGTGGCTGCGTATCCGGATCTCGATCAGAAGCTCGGTCTGCGTGACCAACGCGACGAAGTTCGCAACGTCACCGTTCGACCGATTCGGCTGACGATCAACGTTGACGACGCTCCCGCTTCCGCGGCTGATGCTTACCTGCGGCTGCACCTGTTGTCACATCGATTGGCGGGTCCGAACTCGATCAACCTGGACGGCATCTTTGGTGCGCTCACCAATGTGGTGTGGACGAACCTCGGCCCGGTCGCGGTCAGCGAACTTGAGGACGTCCGCTTGCGAGTGCGTCGGTCGGGCCAGGTGCTGACCATCAACGGGATCGACAAGTTTCCGCGGATGACCGACTATGTCGTGCCGTCGGGCGTACGGATCGCTGATGCTTCACGCGTTCGTCTCGGCGCGCACCTCGCCGAGGGCACCGTCGTGATGCACGAGGGATTCTGCAACTTCAACGCCGGCACACTCGGTACTTCGATGGTCGAGGGGCGTATTTCCGCTGGGGTCGTAGTCGGAGATGGCAGCGACGTCGGCGGTGGCGCCTCAATCATGGGCACCCTGTCAGGAGGCGGCCAGCAGCGCATTTCGATCGGCGAGCGTTGCCTGCTGGGTGCCAACTCGGGCATCGGTATCAGTCTCGGGAATGACTGCGTGGTCGAGGCGGGTTTATACGTCACCGCCTCGACACCGGTGCTGACCCCAGACGGTGTCGTGAAAGCTCGTGAGCTGTCGGGCCGTGACGGAATCATGTTCATCCGCGACGGCCAAACCGGCCAAGTCATCGTCAAACAACGCACCGGCAGTTGGGGCTCGCTCAACGCCGCCCTGCACACCTGATCTGACCCGACCCGCATTCGCGTGAGGTTGTTGCGGACTATTTTCGCAACAACCTCACGCGTTGACAGGAGGGTCGGTTGGGTATGGTTCGATTCCGTGCCTTCCATCGACAGCTTGCTTGCATTCGGACTCGCCTCGGTCGTTTTGCTGCTGATTCCCGGGCCTGCCGTGACCTACGTCGTGAACCGCAGCGTGTCTGATGGTCGCAGCGTGGCGTTCGCATCGGTCGCAGGTTTGGAACTCGGCAACTTCGTCCATGTGATCGCCGCAACGGTTGGGTTGTCGGCGGTTCTGGCCGCATCGGCAAGCGCGTTCAATGTCGTGAAGTGGCTCGGCGCGGCCTATTTGATTGGCATCGGGATCAGGACATTGCTGACCAAGCCAGACGAACTCACGGCTGAGTCGTCTCGTTTGTCATATCGGCGAGCATTCACGCAGGGCGTGATCGTCAACATCTTGAACCCGAAGGTGGCGCTGTTCTTCCTGTCGTTCCTCCCGCAGTTCATCGACCCGGACCGCGGACCGGCCTGGACTCAAGCGCTCGTACTTGGATCGCTGTTCACCGTGCTCGGGATCGTGATGGACGGGACGTGGGCATTGCTCGCAAGCGCCGCCCGCGAGGTACTGATACGCGGTCGCGCGCTGGCCTGGATTCGCCGCTGGTTCTCCGGTTCGATGTTCATCGGACTCGGTCTCGTCGCCGCCAGAGCACATCGCCAGGCCGCGTGAACCCCTTCTGGTCACCAACACCGGCCGGAACACCCCAGCGAGACGGTGACCGGAACACAGCAACTATCCTCCGGTTATGCCCAAGGAGCACCATGGCGAGCCGGTTGCGTTGGTTGCTGATGGGCGCACTGTCGAGATCACCAATCCGAACAAGTTGATGTTCCCAGCAGTCGGACCGGAACGGCTCGGGGCGACCAAGCTTGACCTCGCCAACTACTACCTCTCGGTTGGACCGGCGCTGATGCGATGGATACGCGATCGTCCAGTGCTGTTGGAGCGGTATCCCAATGGTGTTGGTGGGCAGTCGTTCTACCAAAAACGGATTCCCGACGCGGCGCCCGACTGGCTTACGACGACCACCGTCCAGACGATCAACGGCACACCGTCGCGGGCGCTCGTGATTGCCGATCTCGCGCATGTGCTTTGGGCCGTCAACCAGGGCGTGCTCGGACTGCACGTCTGGCAGTACAAGGCATCGACGCCGCAGTGGGCCGACGAGTTACGCATAGACCTCGACCCCTCGCCTGGTCAGAACTTCGATCACATGCGCGAGGCGGCCGGCTACGTGCGGTTGTACTTCGCCGAGTTGGGCATCAAGTCGTATGCCAAGACCACCGGGAGCAAGGGCATCCACATTTATGTTCGCGTAGTAGATGGCTACGACTCGTTTGCTGTGCGGGGAGCGTCGGTCACAGTGGCTCGCGAGTTAGCTCGTCGACACGATGATCTGATTACCGACAAATGGTGGAAGGAGGAACGCGAGGGTCGCGTATTTGTCGACTTCAATCAGAACGCGCCACACAAGAACATGTTCGGGTCGTGGGGCGTTCGGCCGCGGGTCGGTGCGCAGGTGTCAACGCCGTTCGACTGGGACGAACTGATGTCGATCGACCCGGAGGCGATGACGATGTTGACGGTGCCCGATCGGTTGGCCGCTCAAGGTGACCCGTGGGAAACGATGGACGACGCACCGCAAGACATCGGGCCGTTGGTGGACCAGTTCGCAGAAGATCTGGCCGCCGGAATTCCGGACGCTCCCTGGCCGCCGGTGTATCCCAAGATGCCGAACGAAGCGCCAAGAGTTCAGCCGAGTCGAGCGCGCAAACCTGAATAGAACGTTTGGTGTCAGACACCAAACGTTCGCTGCCTCGATCGGGAGGAAGTCGGCCTTCATCCCGAACGCCGCCGTCTCCCAAGTTGCGCCACCGTCGTCAGTACGCCAGGCGCCACCGCACGACATGCCGACGACCACATGACCGGGCCTTCTCTGGTCGATGCAGATCGAGTGCACGCCGGCGTCATCGAAGCCTCCGCCGAACCATTTGTCACGGGCCGGTTTGTTCCAGAGCGACTCGACCAGTTGCCACGAGTCGTAGACGTTGGTTTCACCGGATCGGCGAGTGTGACACGGTCGGTAATCAGGTCGTTGTCGACAAACACAGCAATGTGGTGCCGCACCTCATTTTGGTCATCGAGCACATATCGCCGAACTGCCGGATGAATCCCGAAGTAGGCGTCGAGCGCCGCGCATACCGTGTCACCCTCGACGTCTCCAGCCGGGCAATCGACATGTCGCTGGATTGCCTTTGCGAACGTCACTCGAGTCACGATTCCAGAGTATTCGACGTTCGAGCTGCGATCAGAAGCCCGATCACAACCCCGACTGCACCGAGCCAGCCGAACCACTCCAGCCGTTCGTCGAGGATCAGCACGGCGACTACTGCTGCCGTGACGGGTTCGGCGAGAGTCAAGGTGACCGCCGTACTCGTGCTGATCACCCTCAATCCCCAGCCGTAGAGCAGGTATGCCAGGCCGGTGACCACCACGCCGAGATACAACGCCATCGCCGCGCCTCCGCCCGTCGCCAACCATCCGACGGGTTGCCCGATCATCAGCGCGGCAAGGATCGGCGAGCCGATCGTGAACTCCCACGCCATCGCCGTGGTGGAGTGCACGCCGCGTTCGATCATCTGTTTGTTGACGATCGCGAACAGGGCGTAACCGAAACCGGCGGCGAGGGAACCGAATGTTCCGACGACGCTGAACGTTGCTCCGCCACCTCGTCCGATCACGAGCAGCAGGCCACCGAGCAGCATCACGGCGGTGGCGATGATCCATCTGGTTGGCGGACGACGCTGTAGCCAGAACAGTTCCAGCAGACCAGCGAATACCGGACCACTGCCGAGCGCAACGAACGTGCCGAGGGCCACGCCTGACCGTTCGATTCCGAGGAAGAAACCTGGCTGGTAGACGGCCACGCACACACCTCCGAGCACGAGTAGGTGTGGTTGGCGTTTGAGCACGTCGAGATTGGGAAATCGACCGACGATGCACCACAAGGTGATCGCCCCGACAATCAGGCGCATCGCTCCCACCCCGAGCGGTGTCGATCCGTCGGGTCCGAGTTCTTGCGCCGTTCCCGTGGTTCCGAACAACACCGAGGCTGCGAGCACGGCCGCAATCGCCCTGAGATCGCTGCGTCGCTCATGCACGATCCGAGAGTGTGACAGGTCGACCCGCACCCGAGCGCGGTGGAATACTGCGGACGGACCGGAGGTTCCCACCAATATGGTTGACATATCTACAACTATTGATATCCGTCGAGCGGGAGAACGGTTCGCCACAAAGATCGATTGGCTCGACTCGAAGCACTCATTCAGCTTCGGGCCACACCAAGACCCAAACAACACCAACCACGGACTGCTGCTGGTCAACAACGACGACATCGTTCGAGCCGGTACCGGATTCGGGACTCATGGACATCGCGATATGGAAATCGTCACGTGGGTCCTGTCGGGCGAACTCGAACATAAGGACTCCGAAGGTAATCACGGTTTGCTCTACCCTGGTCTGGCACAGCGCATGTCGGCTGGAACGGGGATTCGCCACAGCGAGCACAACCCGAGTCCGACGACCGATGTGCACTTCCTGCAGATGTGGGTGCCGCCTGACGTTGATGGTGTGAAGCCCGGCTATCAGCAACTCGACATCAACGACGAACTTGCAAAAGGTGGTTTGGTCCCGATCGCGTCAGGCAAGGGGCATGACGCGGCAGTCTCATTCCACCAACGTGACGCCGTACTGTGGGGCGGCCGCCTTCGTGCGGGCGAGCGGGTCGATGTTCCCGACGACCGACACGTCCACGTCTTTCTCGCTCGCGGATCTGGTGCACTCGAACCCGGAGGTTTACTAGCGACCGGCGACGCCGCCAGGCTGACCAACGCCACTGGGTTGACCTTCACCGCCGGCCCAGACGGCACCGAACTGCTCATCTGGGCCACCACCTAAATCGAAGAACGGCGCTCGTCGTACCCTGCTGCTGGCATCCTGATGGGCGTGGCGCTTTCGCTTGACGACTTTGGTTCGCTGGTTCGTGCTCGCAGGAACCACATGCTGGTGGATCGTGGTCGAGAGGTGCCGGGTGAGCTGATCGAGCAACTGTGCGAGCTGGCGATGTGGGCGCCGAATCATAAGAGGACCTGGCCGTGGCGGTTTGCGTCGCTGACAGGTGACGCTCGGCTTCGGCTGGGCGAGGCGTTCGTTGGCGACATGGTGGAGCGTGACTTCGGTGACGAGGGCAAGCGCGCCAAGACGCTGACCAAGTACGGCCGCACACCGAACGTCCTTGTGGTCGGCTGTGCCCCCCACGACAACCCCTCGTTGCACGACGAGAACCGTGACGCCGTTGCGGCCGGCATCCAGAACCTGCTGCTCGGTGCCACCGCAGCCGGGCTGGCGTCATTCTGGTCGACCGCGCCTCTCATCGATTCGGCTCGAGTCATCGCACTCTGTGGCTTCGACCCGGCCGACCGGATCATCGGATTGATCTACCTCGGATGGCCAACCGGTTCAGTTGAAGCCCCCCAGCGTCCAAATCCAACCGTGCACCGCGTCATCGATTGATCCTTGTCATGCGTCGAGGATCGCCCTCTCCTCAACGAACCAATCTTGGGGAGGTCGACATGTATGACAACGGAGTTCGCAACACACTCGATTCGTTGTTGGTCGCTGATCCTGATGTGATGGACCGCGACCAACTGGCCGGGTTCGTTTCTCAGTTGGGTCGGGTTCGGAATTGGCGTGCGGCGGGCGAGGTTCGCGTTGGCTGCTGCGTTGTTGACCGATGGTGGACGTTGCTCGTCGAGGGATGCCCAGACTGCGTCTGGGCGGGAAACGATCTGTGGGGCGATGCCCTCATTCGAAGACGCTCTGGCTGCCGGTGCTGTATCTGCGGCGGCAACGGCGAAGTTCTCGGCCGAACGTTTGGTGTCAGACACCAAACGTTCATCGACGACTCGACGGAACCATCTGGCGAACCGAACCAACCATCAAACGGCAACCCACCCGATCACCCGATAGACAACAAACCACTCTGTTAGTCGGGCCGCAATCTGAGTCTCACCCCGAAATCCAGGGAGCTTCGACGCGCCCAAACCGCCGAGATCGGGGGGCGAACGAGTGCCGTCACGGGTGGTAGATCCCGAACACGTCCCTCAACGCGTCGCTGACTTCTCCCAAGGTGGCGTTGGCTCGCAGGGCTTCCTTCATCGGGTACAGCAGGTTCTGATCGCCACGAGCCGCAACTCGAACGTCCTCGAGTCGGGTAGCAACCGCGAGCGCATCCCGGTCGGCTTTGTACATAGCCAGCCGCGATTTTTGATCGACTTCAAGTTGCGGGTCGATTGGGAACACTGATGGCTCCGGCTCGTTGTCGATCGTGAACTTGTTGAGACCGACGATCACTCGCTCGTCGTCATCGATCGACTTCGTGTACTCATACGCC
>JANOTN010000478.1:0-12040 GCA_031416375.1 Ilumatobacteraceae bacterium | reverse complement strand
TTGCCAAGCCGACCCACGTTTCCCTCGCGAGACTTTGATCCGTCGCAGGCGCGACGCAACGCCGAACGCGACGATTCAGGTGTCAACCCGCGCCCGCAGCGCGCTGTCACGCGCGGCGGGGCCGCCACGGGCGAGCCTGCAACGGTTCGACCGCGCAGGTTCGAACAGGCACAAGAGGTTGCCGACAAGTTCAAAGAGGGACTGCCGGTGATCATGAACCTCGAAGGTGCTGACCGCGAGGTCGCCCGTCGGTTGATCGACTTTGCCAGCGGGTTGTGCTACGCCCTCGATGGCTCGATGGAGAAGGTGGCGAGCGGTGTCTATCTGTTGAAGTCTGGTCGCCCATCGCGTCATGGCGAGTACGACGACTGAGAGCTACTGAGCAGAACATGGATCTCACCCCCAGTCAGATTTCGAGCGCCTCGTTCCAGACGGTCAAGAAAGGCTACGACCCGTCGCAGGTCGACGCTTTTCTTTCTCACGCTGCGAAGGCATTGGAGGACGCGCAACAACAGGCGACGGCAATGGAGGCGCGCGCCCGTGCTGCCGTTGCACGCTTACAGGAAGTCACAGCCGCCAATCAACTGGCTGCTGCCGAACCGGTTGCGCAGGCTCCCGTGGTGAGTGAACCGGCGGTCAGTTCCGGCGATGCCGAGATGATTTCGCGCACGTTGCTGCTCGCCCAGCGCACCGCCGACACCGCCGTTGCCGAAGCTCGGCTTGAAGCTGACCGTCTACTCAGCGAGGCGCGTGCCGAGTCAGAGACGACGATTGATTCGACACGCGAGATGTCGGCCAAGTTACTTGAGGAGGCTCGCGCCGAGGGCCGCAAGTTGTCGGAAGCCGAGCGTCGTGCCGCCGAGGATGAAGTCCAATCGCTCGTCGCCCGACGAGAGTCTCTGGTAGGCGATGTCGATCAGCTGGAACAGTTCCTCGTTGATCAGCGCGACCGCTTGCGTGGTGCCGCCCGCCAGATCGAGGCGGTGTGCGACCGCCTGCCTGATGGCCTCGGCCAGGTTCGCCTGGCAGACGAAACGGGAGAGATGTTCCGTCCTCCAAACGTCGACGCAATCCCGGAGCTCGACGACGAAGTCGAGCCTGTAGTCTGATTCGGCAACGGCTACGACGAGGCAATCACCTCTGAGCCTTCGGAAGAACGGCGGTGTCGTCACTGCCCGGTAGAACCGGACGGGTCCAGCCCGTGAACGCTGGCGAAGGTGAGCGGTCGGTTCCTGCGGGATCCGGCAAGCAGGGTGGTACCGCGGGTTTCGGCTCGTCCCTGGCAGTCGAATCCGATCGCCCAGGAGCACGCAGCGTGACTTACCCAACTGTCGAATCCCAACCTCACCTCCCCGGCCTTGAGCGCACGGTGCTCGACCGCTGGGAACGCGACAACACGTTTCAGCGAACGGTCGATCAGCGAGAAGCGGGCACCAACGGCGACAACGAGTTCGTGTTTTACGACGGTCCGCCCTTCGCCAACGGGCTACCGCATTACGGTCACCTGCTGACGGGCTATGTGAAAGACGCCGTCCCGAGGTATCAAACGATGCGCGGTCGGCGAGTCGAGCGCCGGTTCGGGTGGGACTGCCACGGCCTGCCAGCCGAAGTGCAGGCCGAGAAAGAACTGGGGATTTCTGGTCATCCGGCGATCACGGCGTTTGGGATCGACAAGTTCAACGACGCCTGCCGAACGAGCGTGCTGCGTTACACGGATGAATGGCGTGAATATGTCACTCGACAGGCTCGCTGGGTCGACTTCGAGAACGACTACAAGACACTCGATCTCGACTACATGGAAAGCGTCATGTGGGCGTTCAAGTCGTTGTGGGACAAGAACCTGATCACTGAAGGGTTCCGGGTGCTGGCGTATTGCTGGCGTTGCGAGACGCCGCTCAGCAACACCGAGACTCGGATGGATGACGTCTACCGAGACCGCCAAGACCCAGCTCTCACCGTCAAGTTTCAGCTCTTGGAAGGGATTGAAGACCTCATCCAAACGAGCCAGACGGAGCGGAGGCCAGTTCCGACCATACTGCTGGCGTGGACGACTACTCCTTGGACGTTGCCGTCGAACTTGGCGTTGGCGGTCGGACCTGACATCGACTACGCCGTCATGTCGCTCGATGGCGAAACGTTGATCGTTGCTGAGTCGCGCCTCGGTGCCTACGAGAAGGAGTTCGCCGGAGCAGTGCAGGTTGGCTCGTTTAAGGGTTCTGAGCTTGTTGGCCGACGCTACGTACCGTTGTTCGACTATTTCGCGGACACGGACAATGCGTTCCAGATCTTGAGCGCCGATTTTGTGTCGACCGGCGACGGCACCGGAGTAGTCCACCTCGCCCCCGGCTTCGGTGAGGACGACCAGGTCGCCTGTCTGGCGGTTGGGATCCCAACGATCTGCCCGATGGACGAGCACGGCCGGTACACCGCCGAGGTCCGCGATTGGGCCGGACAACACGTTTTCGACGCCAACCCGCTCGTCATCCGCGCGTTGAAGGAGCGTGGCTTGGTGGTTCGTCACGACAGTTACGACCACTCGTATCCGCACTGCTGGCGCTGCGAGCAACCACTCGTGTATCGGGCAATCTCATCGTGGTTCGTCAAGGTCACCGAGTTCCGTGACCGGATGGTCGAACTCAACCAGCAGATCACATGGGTGCCAGAGCACGTCAAGGAGGGCAGCTTCGGTAAGTGGCTTGCCAACGCTCGTGACTGGGCGATTAGCCGCAACCGGTTCTGGGGTTCGCCGATCCCGGTATGGAGGAGCGACAACCCCGAGTACCCGCGGCTCGACGTGTATGGATCAATCGCTGAACTGGAAGCCGACTTCGGGGCGACGGTGACTGACCTACATCGGCCCCAGATCGACGACCTTGTGCGACCCAATCCGGATGACCCGACCGGGCAATCGATGATGCGGCGTGTCCCTGAAGTGTTGGACTGCTGGTTCGAATCGGGCTCGATGCCGTTTGCTCAAGTGCACTATCCGTTCGAGAACGCCGACTGGTTCGAGCACCACTATCCCGGCGATTTCATCGTCGAGTACATCGGCCAAACGCGTGGATGGTTCTACACGATGCACGTCCTGGCGACCGCGTTGTTCGATCGTCCGGCATTTTCGGCATGTGTTAGCCACGGGATCGTGCTCGGTGACGACGGTCGCAAGATGTCGAAGTCGCTGAAGAACTACCCCGACCCGAATGCGATGTTCGACGTGTACGGGTCCGACGCGATGCGTTGGTACCTGCTGTCGTCACCGCTCCTACGCGGTGCAGACTTCTCGGTGACCGAAGCTGGTATGCGCGACACGGTGCGCCAAGTGATCTTGCCATTCTGGAACGCCTTTTACTTCCTGACGTTGTATTCGAATGCGGCCGACACGGTTGGTGTCGTCAGGACCGATCAGACGGATGTGCTCGACCGATACCTCCTCGGTGAGCTGCGCTCGCTGGTCGAGTTGGTCACCGATCGGATGGACGCCTACGACCTGTTCGGTGCCTGCGAGAACGTTGCAAACTTCCTTGATGCGCTCACGAACTGGTACATCCGCCGCAGTCGTGATCGGTTCTGGTCTGGTAATCAAGACGCAATTGACACGCTTCATACGGCGCTTGTGACACTCAGCCAAGTAGCCGCACCGCTTCTGCCGCTGCTGACTGATCACATCTATAGCGCGCTCGTTGGCGCCGAGCGCAGCGTGCACCTCACCGACTGGCCGAGTGCGCAGCAGTTCCCCTTTGACGCCGATTTGAGCGAGGGTATGTCGCAGGTTCGCGACGCCTGCTCGGCGCTGCTGTCGTTGCGCAAGGCGGAGGGCCTTCGAGTCAGGTTGCCGCTCACCCAGGCCGTTGTGGCGACCCCGAACGCCGCCCTGATCGAACCTCATCTCGACATCTTGCGTGACGAACTCAACGTCAAGCACGTCGAACTCACTACCGACGTCGACCGCTATGGCTCCAAACAGCTCGTGATCAACCCGAAGACCCTGGGGCCGCGACTTGGAGGACGTACGCAGGAAGTAATTCAGGCGCACAAGGCGGGGGATTGGTCGCTGCAGGGCGACTCGGCGATCGTCGGCGGCGTCGAACTGTTTCCAGGCGAGTTCGATTTCCGTCTCGTGTCATCTGCCGATGGAGCTGTCGCCACCTTGAAGGGTCGAGCGGGCGTCGTCGTGCTTGACACGGTGGTGACGCCCGAACTCGAAGTCGAGGGCAGGGCGCGCGATTTGATCCGACAGATCCAACAGGCCCGTCGCGAGGCGGGCCTTGATGTCAGCGACAGGATTGAGCTGACCGTGAGCGGCCCTGCCGATGTCGTGGAGGCGTTCGAGGCGCACCGTGACCTCGTGATGGCCGAAGTACTCGCGCTACACGCCACCGCTGCGCTGGGTTCGACCGATGATCCCGTCGTCACGGTAGAACGCGCTGCTGTGTGACGGTGGACTATGGCGCGTCTCCACATTCGGGTTCAGCCGTGGTGGTACGGCTGAAAGCCGTAAATCCACGCTGAGCCGGTAGAGTCCGGCGTTCACAAACGCCTGGGAGGTGCACCAAATATGGCTGCTGCGAAGGACAAGAGGTCCGCCAGAAAGGCGGCCGCGACCACTCCACCCACCAAAATTCCCGTAAAACGGTCCGCCAAGGCCCCCGCAAAACAGTCCGCCAAGGTGCCCGCCAAGGTGCCGACTCAAACGCCTTCCAAAAAGGCATCGTTTGCGAAACCTGCGGAGCCGAAGAAGAACACCAAACCGGCCACCAAGCTGACCGCAGCGACAAAGCCAGCGCGTATCGCGGCCGCAAAGCCGACCGTCGAACCCACCCTCACCCTCACCCTCACCCCCGCAACGAAGGCTGCAACGAAGACTGTGGCGAAACCTTTGACCAAAACTGCAATGACCACCGTCCGTACCACGAAGTCAGAACCGGTGACGGTCGGCGAATTACCGAAGCCGAAGTTCAACAAGGACGGGATTGGCTACACGAAGGACTTCGACCTGCCGTTCGTGAAGAAACGGCACGAGTCGCTCGTGGCCGAACGAATCCGCCTCACCGGTCAAGCGACGCGGCTTGAGAACGAGGCAAAGCAGATGATTGACGAAGCCGAGATGGGCGACGTTCAGTTCGATGACGAAGGCGGCGAGGGCGACACGATGGTCGTCGAGCGGGAACGCGATTTGGCTCTCAGCGCTCAGGCCCGGGAAGCGGTTATCGAAATCGACGAAGCGCTCGCCCGAATCAATGCCGGTACGTACGGTTACTCCGTGATGTCGGGCGTTCCGCTCTCGAAGGAGCGTCTCGAAGCGATTCCGTGGGCGGCAATCTCAGTCGAGGAAAAGGTCGGCGGGATCGGCCGACGATGATCGAGTCAGCCCGCGCGATGCGCGCCTGGGCACCGATTACTGTCAGTGTGGTCGTCGCTGACCAACTCACCAAACAATGGGCGGAATCGCGACTGGACGATCGAGATATCGATCTGTTTTGGCGGTTCCGATTTCATCTCTCACACAACACGGGAATGGCGTTCGGCCGCGGACAGAACATCGGCCCGGTAATCGGGGTCGTGGCGCTGGTCGTGATCGTTGCCCTGCTCCTGAACATGAAGCGCCAGACCGGCCGAGCTTCGACAGTCGCTGTCGGTCTGATCGTCGGGGGCGCGATTGGCAATGTGATCGACCGACTATTTCGGTCGCCGGGTTGGTTTCGCGGTGCGGTCGTTGACTTCATCGAGTTTCGAGGGTTTCCCATCTTTAATGTTGCTGACATGGGGATCACGATTGGCGGAGTGCTGTTGGTGCTCGCCTCATGGGCTGCCGGAAGGGAAGCGACATGATTTCCGAGGTTGTTCCACCTGCGTTGGCAGGTGAGCGAATCGATCGCGTCGTTGCCCTGCTGGCAGACTGCAGTAGGTCGCACGCGGCGGCGATCATCGACGCCGGCGGAGTTCGAGTTGATGCACAAACAGTGACGTCGGGCAAGGTCCGACTCGTCGAGGGCCAAGAGGTCGAGGTCGATCCGTTGGTCATTGCTGAACCGGGCCCACCGCGTGCTGACCCCAGCGTCGTATTCGACGTGGTGTACGAGGACGATCAGATCCTGATAATCAACAAACCGGCCGGTCTCGTCGTGCACCCTGGTGCCGGCAACACTGATGGCACGCTCGTGAACGGACTGCTCGCTCGGTATCCCGAGATCGTGTCAGTCGGCGAGCGGATTCGCCCGGGAATTGTGCACCGCCTCGACGCCGGCAGTTCCGGCCTTCTGGTGGTTGCCCGGACGCAGGACGCCGCAGATGCACTGATTGATCAGTTCGCCTCGCATCACGCCACGCGCGTGTACCTGGCGCTGGTGTGGGGGCACCCAGAGGCTCCACACGGCGTGATTGACGCCCCAATCGGCCGCTCCAAGCGTGATCCTCTCAAGATGGCTGTCGTGGCCGACGGCCGTCGTTCGAGGACCGAGTATCGCGTCCTTGAGAAATTCGATAGTCCGGCAGACCTGGCACTGCTGGAGTGTCGGCTTGAAACTGGGCGCACGCATCAAATTCGGGTCCACCTCGGCTCGATCGATCACCCATTGGTCGGAGACCCCGTCTATGGGCAGCGGCGACCGAAGCTGCAACTCACGCGTCCGTTCCTCCATGCAGCCGAATTGGCGTTCGATCATCCGATGACGGGTGAACTCGTCACATTCAAAAGTGAGTTGGCAACTGATCTGGCCGAGCGGCTGTCGACGCTCAAGCGTTTCCGGACCGAATGATCTCGCTAGCGGGCGAGAGTTGGCCAGTCGCTCTCACCGCGGGCGACCCGGGTGATTTCAGCCAGGGTGAAGCCCTCGAGATGGTGGCGCATCGTTTCGCCAGCTTGCTGCCAGATCTCCAGCAACACGCACTGGCCTTCGTGGTCGCAAGCACCGTCTTGATGGGGTTTACCGAAGTCGCCGAGTGTGATCGGGCCGTCAACTGCCGACAGGATCTCTGAGATTCGGATCTCCTCGGCCGAACGGGCGAGCACGTATCCGCCGCCAACGCCGCGCTTTGACCGCACCAACCCGGCACCTTTCAGGGCGAGCAGAATTTGCTCTAGGTAGGGCTGGGGGAGCCCGGTTCGCTCGGCGATGTCACGCACGGAGGTGGGTCCGGTCTCGCTGGAGCGTAATGCCAGTGACAGGAGGGCCCGGCAGGCGTAGTCACCTCTCGTCGAAACGCGCACGAGACTCAGCGTAGGGGTTTTGCGTCGCTTCACTTGGCCTCAACCGCGCGAAGGTGCTGGACTAGCGCTCGCGTGACTGACCCAATCATTGATTCCTGTGCTGACGATGACGTCGAGCCGATCATTCCTGACTACTCAGGGGCCAACGTGCGTGGCATCGTCCCGGCGTTGCTCGGACCGTCAACGTGGGCGTCCGGTCTCCCATCGTGGATTCCCTCGACGGTGGCTGAATCGCGTCAAGTCGTGCTCTTTGTGCTGGATGGATTGGGTTGGGATCAACTCAACCAGCATCGCCATGTGGCGCCGACGATTGCGGGAATGTCCGGCGGTCGGATTTCAACCGTTGCACCGACAACGACTGCCACGGCGCTGACCTCGATTTCGACCGGTTTGACGCCCGGCGAACACGGGTTGATCGGCTACCGGATGTTGCTCGGCGGCGAAGTGATCAACGTGCTGAGATGGGCTGTCGACGGGAAGGATCGCCGCAAGTCGCAGCCTCCGGCCGATATCCAGCGATATCCGGCGTTCCTCGGCGATTCGGTTCCGATGGTGAGTCCGGCCGAACTGCTTGGCTCCGCGTTTACCGAGGCTCACCTTCGTGGAGGTCGACATGTTGGTGTTCGGGCCTCATCGTCAATTGTCGTAGAAGTCGACCGTCAACTCCGTGGCGGTGAGCGATTCATCTACGCCTACTACGGAGGGATCGACAAGATCGCCCATGAGCGAGGGTTCGGTGAGTTCTATGAGGCCGAGCTTCGAGCCGCGGATCGAATGGTTGCCGACATGCTCGAAGTCCTGCCCGTGGGTGCCGTGCTCCTACTCACTGCCGATCACGGCCAGGTCGATGTTGGTGAACGAATCGTTCGCCCCAGCAAAGACCTGCTCGGTCTCGTTGCGTTGCAATCGGGGGAGGGCCGGTTCCGTTGGTTGCACGCCCGTCGCGGGGCACAAGACGACTTGCTGGCGGCGGCGGTCGACGAGTTTGGCGCCACCGGTTGGGTGCGCACACGTGACCAGATCATTACCGACGGTTGGTTCGGCCCGTCAGTTGCACCGCCTGTCGCCGCACGCTTGGGCGATGTCGCCTTGGTGGCCCGTGAGCCGATCAGTTACGACGACCCGGCGGACAGGGGCCCGTTCGCATTGATTTGCCGCCACGGCTCGTTGACGTCGGCTGAGGTGTATGTTCCTCTGCTCGCCCAAGGAAATGTTTGATGGAGAGTTGCACGTGTCTGAGATGACTGATTCTGGTTCCGAGTCTGAGCTGGCCGTTGAGCACGGCGAGTTGCTTGACCCGCCCGACGAACCCGCCACTGGTGCGGCGATCGAACCCGCCACTGGTGCGGTGATCGAACCCGCCAAGGTGATGCGGATCGGCTCGATGGTGAAGCAGTTGCTCGACGAGGTCCGACATGCACCGCTCGATGATCGCAGTCGGGAACGGCTCGCCGAGATCTACGAACGCTCGGTCACCGAGCTCGCTTCGGCGTTGTCGCCCGACCTCCAGGAAGAGTTGCGCTCGCTAGCGCTGCCGTTCGAGGACGGCGGGGTGCCGAGTGACGCCGAACTTCGGATCGCTCAGGCGCAGCTCGTCGGATGGCTCGAAGGCCTATTTCACGGCATCCAAGCCACGTTGTTCGCCCAGCAGTTCGCCGCCAGGCAACAACTCGAACAGATGCGCCAGATTCCCCAGGGCTCCGGCGGCCAAATGGTCGCCGATCCAAACCAAATGCAACCCCAAATGGAACGCCCCGGCACGTACCTCTAGGCACCGATGCGTTGCACTGGTGGCGCGATAGCGCGCTGCCAACACGTTTTCGCGCCACCAGATCGCTCGCAAAGAGTTCGTTGCCGCCGCTCGCAATTCTTCGGTGGGGAGGTTCTGGTAGGTTGACGAACCACATTCGTGTGATTCGCACATCCTTCAAGTCTCCGCAAAGAATCAAGTGACTGATTCGTTTACCCACCTTCACGTTCACACAGAGTTTTCGATGCTCGACGGTGCTGCGCGTCTCGACGAGATGGTGGCCAAAGCGGTCGCCGATGGGCAACCTGCGATCGGGATGACCGATCACGGCAACATGTACGGCACGCTCGAGTTCTACAAAGAATGCCGCAAGCAAGGCGTCAAGCCGATCATCGGTACCGAGGCCTATATGGCCCACGATCACCGCTCCGAGCGGCCTACCAGACGCGGCAGGATCGACGACTCCGGCGGCGACACCGAGGGTGGAAAGAAGCTCTATTACCACCTCACGCTGCTGGCCGAGAACGAAACCGGATACCGCAACCTGATTCAACTCTCAAGCCTGGCCTTCCTGGAGGGCTACTACTACAAGCCTCGGATGGACTGGGAGCTCCTGGAGAAGTACTCCGAAGGTCTGATCGCCACCACCGGCTGCTTGGGCGGGCATGTCTTGCAGTCATTACTGAATGGCGACGAAAAGGGTGCGATCGACAAGGCCGGTCGCCTGCAGGAGATCTTCGGTAAGGACAACCTGTTCGTCGAACTCCAGGATCACGGGCTGGCGGCGCAGATCGAAACCAACCCGAAGCTGGTCGAGATCGCCAAGCAGATCGGCGCACCGCTGCTCGCCACCAACGACTCGCACTACACGCATCGCGAGGACAGCGAAGCCCACGACGCCCTCCTGTGTGTCCAGACCGGCGCCCAGATCTCCGACCCGAAGCGGTTCAAGTTCGAAGGCACCGAGCACTACCTCAAGTCGGCTCGTGAGATGCGCCACCTGTTCCGGGAACTGCCGGAAGCGTGTGACAACACGCTGTGGGTGGCCGAACGAGCCGACCTCGAAATCACGTTTGGTGACCCCCTGCTGCCGAACTTCTCGATCCCAGAAGGCTTCACCACCGACAAGGACTACCTCGACCACCTCACATGGGAAGGTGCCAAACGCAGGTGGGGCGACAACCTGCCTCCAGGCGTCGTCGAGCGCGTCGCCTACGAGCTCAAAGTCATCAACGACATGGGGTTCGCCTCGTACTTCCTGATCACCTGGGACCTCATCCGCTACGCCAAGGAGTCGGGCATTCGCGTCGGCCCTGGCCGCGGCTCGGCCGCTGGCTCCGCCGTGGCCTACTGCCTTCGGATCACCGACCTCGACCCAATCAAGTACGACCTGCTGTTCGAACGCTTCCTCAACCCGAGCCGAATTTCGATGCCCGACATCGACATGGACTTCGACTCGCGATACCGCGACGAAATGATTCGATACGCGGCCCGCACCTACGGACGCGACCATGTCGCCCAAATCATCACGTTCGGAACGATCAAAGCCCGCAACGCGGTACGTGACGCAGCTCGCGTGCTCGGCTATCCGTACAACGTCGGCGACAAGATCGCCAAGTCGATGCCGCCGATCGTGATGGGCCGCGACACCCCCTTGAAATACTGCTTCGAGCAGAGCGACAAGTACGCCGACGGCTACAAGGCCGCCCAGGAACTCAGGGCGATGTACGACACGGACCCAGACGTCAAGCGGGTCGTCGATGTCGCAAAGGGTCTCGAGGGTCTGAAGCGTTCCGACGGGATTCATGCTGCCGCCGTGGTGATCACCAAGGAACCGGTCATCCACTATTTGCCGATCCAGCGCAAGCCAGAGGCCGGCCAGAACCCCGCCGACGCCCCGATCGTGACCCAGTTCGAAATGCACGGCGTCGAGGAGCTCGGCCTACTCAAGATGGACTTCTTGGGCCTTCGGAACCTTGACGTGATCACCGATGCCCAGGCGATGATCCAGGCCCATCGCGACGCCGCGTTCGATATCGATGCGGTGTTGCTCGATGATCAGCCGACGTTCGACCTGCTGAGCCGCGGTGACACGATCGGCGTGTTTCAGCTCGAATCCCCACCGATGAGGCAGTTACTCAAGGCGCTCGCACCGAACAGTTTCGAGGACGTTTCGGCTGTGTTGGCGCTGTACCGGCCAGGCCCGATGAGCGTCAATATGCATTACGACTACGCCGACCGCAAGAACGGTCGCAAGCCAGTCGAGTACTTTCATCCAGACGCCGAGGAGCTGCTCGACGACACATTCGGCCTGATGATCTATCAGGAAAGCGTGATGCGCGTCGCCCAACGCTTTGCGGGCTATTCGTTGGCCGAAGCAGACAACCTCCGCAAGGCGATGGGCAAGAAATCGCGCGAAGTTATGGCTCAGGCGCGAACCGCGTTTGAAGACGGTTGCAACGCCAACGGATACGAGCGGGCGCTTGGCAAAGAACTGTTCGACATCATCGAGAAGTTCGCCGATTATGCGTTCAACAAGAGCCATACCTTCGGATACGGGTTGGTCACGTATCAAACCGCGTATCTGAAGGCGCACTATCCGGTCGAGTACTTTGCCTGTCTACTGACGAGCGTCAAGTCGAACCTCGACAAGGCCGCCGTCTACCTGTCTGACTGCCGCGCCGCAGGAATCAAGGTGCTGACGGCCGACATCAACCGATCCGTGATCGACTTCGACGCGATCCCAACGGCACTCGTCCCCGACGACGTTTCGCTCCCGATCGGTAGCCCGGGGGCAATCACATTCGGATTGTCGGCCGTCCGCAACGTCGGTTCTGGCCTGGTCGAGCAGCTGATCACCGAACGTGAGGCGAACGGCGAGTTCACCGATTTCTACGACTTCGCGGAACGTGTACCGGAACCCGTACTCAACAAGCGAACCGTTGAATCGCTGATCAAGGCCGGAGCATTCGACCGTCTCGGTCACCCACGACTCGGTCTCCTGCGCTCGTTCGAAGCGATTCTCGATGTCACGATCGAACGTCGCCGTGAGCGCGACCAGGGCGTGATGAGCCTGTTCGGCA
>JANOTN010000477.1:0-4036 GCA_031416375.1 Ilumatobacteraceae bacterium | reverse complement strand
GCATCCCAGCCGTCAACGATGCGATGGTCGAAGCTCGACGAGAGGTTCATCATCGTTCGGGGTACGAACGAGGTGCCGTTCCACAATGGACGGGTTTGCATCTTGTTGATCCCGACGATGGCGACTTCGGGATGATTGATGATCGGCGTGGTGACGAGTCCTCCGAGCGCGCCGAGTGAGGTGACGGTGATCGTCGAACCGGATAGCTCGGCGCGTTGCGCCGTCCCGTTTCGAGCAGCCGCGGTGACGCGTTCCAGTTCGTCCGCGCTCCGCCACAGATCCATCGTCTGAGCATCTCGAACGACGGGCACGATCAGACCGTTGGCTGTCTGGGTGGCGATCCCGATGTGGACCGCACCGTACGTTGTGAGCACCGCATTCTCGTCGTCGAATGTGGCGTTCAGTTGTGGCCGGTCAGCGATAGCCAGGACGATCGCCCGCATGACGAAGGGCAGCAGGGTCAGACGCCGCCGATCAGGGTATTCCGTCGCCAACGAGTGCCGAAGATGCTCGAGCTGAGTCATGTCGATCTCGTCGACGTACGTGATGTGGGGAATCCGCGAACTCGATATCGTCACGCGGTCGGCGATTTTGCGACGCAGTCCGATCAACGGAATCTGTGACGTCGCTGGAATCTGTGACGTGCCTGGAATTTGCGTCTCCGGTGCAGCGCCTTGAATCCGTCGATCGAGATCGTCGTGTGTGATCCGTCCGTCCGGACCGGAACCACTCATGTCGTCAAGATCGACACCGAGTGTTCGCGCCCGTTGGCGCACCGCTGGGGCGGCGATCGCTCGCCGTAGCGGTGCAGTCGCAGTCGCTTCCAGCGGGATCTCGGTCGTGTCGACCGGCGCGATCGCCGTCTCCGTGTCCGTCGTTGTTGCCGTCGTCGTTGCCGTCGTAGATTCGTCGGTTTCGATTGCGATGAAGTCGCTGCCGACGGCCAGGTTGTCTCCGGCCTCGCCGTGCAAGACAGCCACGGTGCCGGCGACTGGTGCATAGATCTCGACGGTTGCCTTGTCAGTCAGTACCTCGGCGACCACGGTGTCGGATGTGACCGTGTCGCCAACGGCCACGTGCCAGGCGACCAGTTCGGCTTCGGCGATGCCCTCGCCGACGTCTGGGAGGCGGACGATGTGAATGCTCACCCGATTCCTCTCATCGCGCTGCCATGGTCGCCCGCATCGCCGCGCCAAGGCGAGCCGGCCCTGGGAAGTAGTTCCACTCGTGGGCGTGCGGGTAGGGCGTATCCCACCCGGCGACTCGGGCAATCGGAGCTTCGAGCGACCACAGCACGTGTTCTTGGACCACGGCGCACAGTTCGGCCCCGAACCCGGACGTGAGCGTGGCCTCATGGGCGACGACGCAACGGCCGGTCTTGCGCACCGACTCGACAATGGTGTCCAGATCCAGCGGCACCAGGCTGCGCAGATCGATGATCTCGGCGTCGATCCCGGTTTCTGTTGCTGCTACCTCGGCCACGTGGACCATCGTGCCATAGGTCAGCACGGTCAGATCATCGCCGGCTCGATGGATACGGGCGGTGCCGAGCGGCACGGTGTAGTGGCCGTCGGGAACCTCACCGAGCGGATGGGCCGACCACGGCACGATCGGCCGTTCGTAGTGCCCATCGAAGGGCCCGTTGTACAGTCGCTTGGGTTCGAGGAAGATCACGGGATCATCGTCTTCGATCGCCGCGATCAGCAAGCCCTTGGCGTCGTGGGGGTTCGACGGGATCACGGTCTTCAGTCCGGCGACGTGGGTGAAGATCGCCTCCGGGCTCTGCGAATGGGTCTGACCACCAAAGATCCCGCCGCCGGTCGGCATCCGGATCGTGATCGGCGCCGTGAAGTCGCCGGCCGAGCGGTGCCGGAGCCGCGCTGCCTCTGACACGATCTGGTCATAGGCCGGGTAGACGTAGTCGGCGAATTGGATCTCGACACATGGTCGAAGTCCGTATGCGCCCATCCCGATCGCGGCGCCGACGATCGCACTCTCGTTGATCGGGGTGTCGAAGCAGCGGTGCTTCCCGAAGCGCTTCTGCAACCCGTGCGTACAACGGAAGACCCCACCGAAATAGCCGACGTCCTGGCCGAACACGACGACCCGTTCGTCTCGCTCCATCGCCACAGCGTGCGCATCTCGAATCGCCTCGACCATCGTCATCCGCGCCACGTCAGAACCCTGCCTGCTGGCGTTGACGGCGGAGATGCTCGGGCATCGACGCGTACACATCGTCGAACATCGAAGCCGGTGCCGAGTGCTCGCTGCGCAAGGTACCGAAGCGCTCGGCCTCCTCAGCGGCACCACGTACAGCGGACTCGACATCGGCAACGCATTGTTGATGCTGCTCCTCACTCCATTCGCCGATCCGGACCAGATGGTTCTTCAGACGATCGATCGGGTCACCGAGCGGCCAGGTGGACGGCTCGTCCTTGGGACGGTACGCGGCTGGGTCATCCGACGTCGAGTGGGCACCAACCCGATAGGTCACCCACTCGATCAGGGTCGGCCCATGGTTGGCGCGCGCCCGTCGAGCGGCCCACGATGACACGGCGTGCACGGCGAGATAGTCATTGCCGTCAACCCGCAACGAGGCGATCCCGAACCCGTGGCCACGAGCCGCCAACGTCGACGAGTCACCACGGGCGAAACCCTGGAAGGTGGAGATCGCCCACTGATTGTTGACGATGTTGAGGATCACCGGCGCGTGATAGGTCGATGCGAAAACCATCGCCGAGTGAAAATCGGCCTCAGCCGTGGCTCCGTCGCCGATCCACCCGGAAGCGATCCTCGTGTCTCCAGACAGCGCCGACGCCATCGCCCACCCGACGGCCTGGACGAACTGGGTACCAAGGTTGCCAGAGATCGAGAAGAACCCGTTGTCGCGCGACGAGTACATCACCGGCAACTGGCGTCCTTTCAGCGGGTCGTGGCTGTTGGAATAGATCTGGTTGATCATGTCGACCAACGGGTAGCCGGCGGTGATCAGCAAGCCCTGCTGACGATAGGTGGGGAAACACATGTCGTCGGGATGCAGGGCGCGGCGGTGGGCACACGACACCGCCTCCTCACCGAGTGACTGCATGTAGAACGAGGTGTTGCCTTGACGGTGGGATTGCAGCATTCGAGCGTCGAAGATCCGCACGGTCAGCATGTCCCTCAGCCCGCACCGGAGTTGCTCGGCGTCGAGAGTGCCCGCCCACGGACCAATCGCGTCACCGTGAATGTCGAGCACCCGGATCATCTCCGCGCCGAGATCGACCACGTCTGCCGGCGCGACGTCGATCGGTGGGCGGCGCACCTCACCGGCCCTGTCGATCAACAGATCGCCAAACGCGGGTTTGTCGCCGGGGCGCGCAACCGGTTCCGGGATTCGCAACCGCAGCGGGTCAGCCATAGCGACTTCACGATCCACGACACCTTCTCCATTCTCCCGACGACATCGCGGGATCCTCAACTTAGGGCTCGCGTGGATCGGTGACCATCACCGCGAGCGCGTCGCTCGTGGACACAGTCAAAAGAAGTCTTCGGGCCGTTCGACTCTGGTCGTGAGCGTGTACTCCGACGTTAGATGGACGCATGAGGCCGCGATCACCGCACAGCAACTGAAGCTCAATAGGAGGTCCCACCATGAAAGCACTCGTCTACCACGGGCCCGGTAACAAGGCCTGGGAAGAAGTACCGAAGCCGACGCTGCAAGCCGACACCGACGCCATCGTCCGCGTCGACACGGTGACGATCTGCGGCACCGATCTACACATCCTCAAAGGCGACGTGCCGACGGTGACCGACGGACGAATCCTCGGCCACGAAGCAGTCGGCACCGTCGAACAGGTCGGCGCAGGCGTCAAGCGCGTCAAGCCCGGTGACAAGGTCCTCGTGTCCTGCATCACCGCCTGCGGTTCCTGCCGGTTCTGTCGCGAGGGACGCTACGGCCAATGCCTCGGAGGTGGAGGGTGGATCCTCGGTCACATGATCGACGGCACCCAGGCCGAGTACGTCCGCGTGCCGTTCGCCGACACCTCGACCTACC
>JANOTN010000476.1:0-2569 GCA_031416375.1 Ilumatobacteraceae bacterium | reverse complement strand
TACCGCCTACGCGGCGATGATCAGTGATCACGAGGAGCGTCTGGCCGAAGCTCGGATGAACTCGATTGCGGCGGGTCGCCGTAAAGCCGGCCTGGCGGGGGCGGCGATGGCGGGCGCGATGTTGGCTGTTTCCGACATTCTCGATGGTCCGAAGAAGGATCGCGTGGCCGTCACGGTCGAATCCTCCGGAGACCCGCACGACCTCGAACGTGACGGCGTCGATCTGACGGTCGGAGAGGTCGACGTGCATGCTCCAGCTCTCGAACGGCTCGAACCTGTCGTGCCGCCGTCGAAGCGAATCCGCCGCCGTTAGTTGGATGGCGACTTCGTTTTCCAACACGAATGTCCAGTCTGTCGCTCGCCATACGATGCGGCTCCATGAAGGTTCCCTCCGGTGCCAACAAGCTGACTCCAACGGCCCTCGGAAATATAATATCGATATAACTATGCTGAAAGGGTTGACAGATCGATCTGGGGGGCCAATGGGTCCTGGACTGGGACGTTTCAGTTTACGGGCTCTTCGCGTTTCAGGGTGGAGTGATGGTGTCGAGTAGGTCCCAGTTGGGTTTGCCGGCGTAGAGCAGGGCGCGGATTCTGTAGTGGTCGAACCGGTGGAAGCCGAACGCGGTCCGTTTGACGCGTTTGATGAGGTTGTTGATTGCTTCGGTCGGCCCGTTCGACACGTGAGCGTGGTGCCAGGCAACGATCTGCTCGCGCCATTTGCCGATCGTGCGTCCGAGACGGCGAACCTCGAACGGCATCGACTCGTCGGTGAAGTCCCGTGCGATCTCAGCCACCCACTCGGCCGCCAGCTCGGGGTCGGTGTGATCGTATGTCTGCCGGACAACTTCTTTGGCGTTCCAGGCGAACCACACCTCCTGTCGAGGGTCACCGGCAGCGAGCAGACCGATCAAGCGTTCACGACCATCGACCGTCAAACGTTCGGCAGCCATCACGAGGCGGCGACGGGCACGATACAGCGGGTCGTCGCGGCGGCCGCGATGACCGACGGTCTCGTTCTGCACGCGGCGCCGACACTCGTCCAACGCCACGTTGGCGAGATGCACGACGTGATACGGATCAGCGACCTGCACCGCGTCGGGGAGCATCGTGTCGAACACCGCCCGATACGCCGACGAGAGATCCAACGTCGCCCAACGCACCGCGTCACGCCACGCCTGCGACCGGGCAGCGAACCAGGCACACACCGGGCTGACCTGGCGACCAGCGACAACATCGAGCAGTTGGCCGTGTTCCACGTCAACGATCTGCGTCGACCAGCACTGACGCCTGAAGCGGCCCTCACGCTTGTAAAGCGTCTCATCCAACCCGACCGCGGCGACCGCTGCGAAGCGTGCAGGATCATCAATCAAGACCTGGCCGTAGGCGACGACCGCGTCCATCACCGTATGCCAATCACAGGCCAGATCATCAGCGACCTCGGACACCGCCCGCCCATGCTTGCCGACCTGACGCGTCGCCCAGCGTGCCGCACGCGCCGTCAACGCCGAGCGCGCCGCTGCGATCCCCGGATCATGTTCGCTCCACGTCACCACCGCACACGCCCGGTTCGGGCAACGCCATCGCTGCTTGCGCCACGCCAGCCGAGTCGGGCGTCCGAACACCGGCAGATCAACCAGCAACACCTCGCGCAGGCCGTGATCCCAGGCCGCCGTCCCGCACCCCCCACAGCCCGGCCGCGACGAGCGCGTCTCGATCTCAATCCGCAACCACAACGGCCAATCACCAACCCCTCGGATCGTCACGTTCGGCAGGCCAACCAACAGCTCACACATGCGCCTAGGATCAGTTTCCAACAGGGGCTCCTCAACACTGGCCGGCTTAGAACACCGTCAGCGTTGCAGAGCCCCTGCCCCGCGCCCCGGACCTACTCCACCCTCAGATCCGAAGCGCCCAATTGGCTCGCCCGACCTGCTGGCATGTTGTATGTCTCGACGACCGTCAGGACTGACACCGGCGGGTTTTGCGCAATCATCTCCCGAAGCAATGCGACGTCGGTAGCGACGATCGTTAGCGGCACGGCTCCAAACCCGTGTGGCGCGCGCCGCTGTGGTGGAGGGCTACGCTTTATACAACAATCCCGCCGTAAGTAACGCGTGGACTGTGCTTGGCGTTCCTTACAACTCTTGAGTAACCGAGACAAACTATTCACAATTGGAGGAGGGGTGATGCAGAAAGACAACAAGCGTGCAGGGTCAGTGCTTATTCTAGCCGCGGTGGTTGTCTCGGCAGGTGTGGGCACGGCGGCCGCCCTCGTTGGCGACGACCAGCGACCGGAGGCATCTATCTCGACGAGACCGCAGATACCTGATGAGGCGTCGCAAATACTTGACGACGCTTCCCAGACACCTGATGACGGAAGCACGGAGGCGATCCTCTACAGCGACACGGGAACCGCTCGACAGGCCCCCGTTTGGGGCCAGTTCGCGCAGGATCTCGCCACGTCAAAGGCAGTCGCCGGCCAGGTAAGTGTCGGAGACAGCTGCGACGAACTCGACCCAGGGTTTGCGCAGCTGCCAGGAACAGCAGTTGCGCTCGTGCCGATTGT
>JANOTN010000475.1:0-5313 GCA_031416375.1 Ilumatobacteraceae bacterium | reverse complement strand
CGCCTGGCACCTGCAAGACATCCCCAAGGTGGACGTCGTCGTACCAGGTGTTGTAGGCGTCATCCTGCCCGGCGACAGGGTTACTGAACACGAGCATCAAGTTGTTGTCCATCGGGACCTTCCTGGTTTTCGGTTGATTGGCATTTCAGGTTGACAAGAGGGCGGGCATCAGCCCATCAACGCGTCTCCGTCGATCGTGACGCCACCGTCGGCGGTGATCAGATCGCCGTTGATGAACGACGACTCCTCTGACGAGAGAAACAAGACGGTGGTGGCGATCTGCATCGGGTTGCCGACACCGCCCTTGCGGTTGTTGACGCCGACGCCTGAGTCACCGCGACCGCTGACGATACGACCGACGATGACGCCGTTACACCGAATGTCGTGTGGCGCGCCCTCGACGGCGAGCGTGCGGGTCAGGCTGTTCATCGCACCCTTCGAGGCACCGTAGGCCCCAAAGCCTGTGAACCCACGGATCGATTGAGCCGACGAAATGTTGACGATCGTGGCCCCCTCAGCCGCCTGAAGATGCGGCCAGGCATACTTAGACGCCCAGAACACGTTGCCGACCAGCGTGCCGATCAGGATCGCGTTGAACTCGTCGGTCGTGTACTCGTTGAGCGGCTTCACGGTGGTCGACACGGTGGTCGTCGGTGCGGCGTTGTTCACCAGTGTGGTCAAACCGCCGAACCGGTCGACCACGGAGGCGACCACATCACGCACACTGTCCTCGTTGGCGATATCGAGTGCGAAGAACTCGGCCTCGCCGCCTCGGTCACGGATGCCGGCGACAACTTTCTCGCCCTTTTCGACGGTGCGCCCCGTGACGGCAACCTTGGCGCCCTCGGCGGCGAACAACTCGGCAATCGAGCGACCGATCCCCCGCGTCGACCCCGACACCAATGCGACACGTCCATCCAACCGACCCATGACCAACCCCTTTCAGGTGACAGGAACGGTCGCGACCGTACTTGACAACCCCGTCAGGTCCCACTGTCGCGGCGCAACTCGTTGGAACCTCCGGTGTGTCCCAGCGTGTCGTCGTCTGATTACATCAGAGCGTGACGTATTTGGTGACTGACCCGATTTTGCCTCCCGATCCAGAAGGTTTGGAGGTGCTCCACGACCGCGAGTACCGGGTCAGGGCATACCGGTTGAGTAGTGACCGGATTCTGATTCGGGGCGCAGTGCGGGACCAGAAACCACCGGGTCTGTACCTTCGCGCCGACCCCAACCCGATGACGATTCATCACATGCAAGTGTCGATCGAGATCTCATTCCCGCAACTCGAGATCGTCGATGTGACGGTCGGATTCGAGACCCATCCACGTGACGAGTGTCCGACGATCTCCGCCCACTACCACAACCTTGTCGGACTCTCGATCGCACGCGGATTCACGCATCAGGTCCGCGAACTGTTCGGAGGGCCACGTGGTTGCACCCACACCACGGCACTGCTCCAGGCGATGGCTCCGGTCGGGATGCAGTGCTTCTATTCGATGCGAGCCGCCGAGGCGAAGCGCTCTGACGCTCCCGAGCCGATGCTCGACCCGCTCCGCGCTGAAGATCAGATGTGGCGACGAACGATTGGCACGTGCCACGTGTGGGCCGCCGATGGTGACGCCGTTACGTCCCGTGAGGCGGGGATTCCGGAAGCGGCACCGATCTTCATTCGTCGCCGTTTGAAGGAACTTGGGATCACTGAGCCCGGAACACTGGTGGTCGACGTTCAGCCGTAGCAGCGACGCCTTCGCGGTAGTCGTCGGTCCGTCGGAGTACCTGTTGGGCGCGATGCTCGATGTCTGTGGCGGTTGCGACTTGTTCGGCGAGCGCGCCACGCATGGTGCGACGGATCGCCCGAACAGCGAGCGGCGCTGAGCCCGCAATCTCGGTGGCCAGGGCGTGGGCGGCTGCGCGCAATTGATCAGCCGGGACGAGACGGTCGCACAGGCCGATCACCAGCGCATCGTCACCAGTGAGGCGTCGACCGGTGTACAGCATTTCGGTGGCGCGTTGTTCGCCGACCACGCGAGGGAGCGTGACACTCAAGCCAAACCCCTGGTGAAACCCGAGTCGGGCAAACGTCGCCGCGAATCGAGCCTCTGGTGCGGCGATTCGAAAGTCAGCTGCAAGCGCCAGGCCGAGCCCCGCACCGATCGCCGCGCCCTGCACCGCGGCGATGATTGGCACGCTGCCCCGGAACAACCTGACGACCTGGTCGTAGAGCGGGTTGGAGTCACCCGTCGGCAAATCATCTGCACTGCTGCTGAGCCGCGCACCGGCGCAGAAGTGTTTGCCCTCAGACACCAGCACGATGGCGCGGCTTGACTGATCGAGTTCGAGTTCATCGAGCACGTCGGCGATCGCCGCAACCAGTTCGACGTCGAGATAGTTCTCAGGCCCACGAAGAATCTCGATCGTGGCGACGTGCCCGAGATCGTCCCGCGTAACCCGAAGATCATCTGCGCTGTTCATGTGTGTCGATCCTGCCGCGTCGTCGGTCATATCGGCGAACCAAAAGAAACTGCTGAACGCCTCAGAATCCTCGGTCGTGCAACAATTGCATACATATGTATGATATAGTAAATCCATATACGTCGACCTCGTTGATGTCATTGATCGACGTAAGGTGTGACGCGCTGATGGGCACGCATCGTTGTCTGGATGGTGCCGTACAACAGGTCGATGATCAGGGGGTGACATCACTCGTCGCAAGCGAGTCGCCAAATTGTGTGACACCGTGCCGGAGGTTGGCGATGGGCACCGAAATCTGTTAGCGGCACCACTCGGTGGATGATCTGACGGTCGTGTCAACTACTGTCGTTCAGCATGAGTCGTCGGGTGGCCATTGCTGGGGTGGCGTTGTCCGAGGTGGGGCGCGTTGACGACCAGACCCCGTACGCATTGATGGCGCAGGCTTCTCGGCGGGCGTTGGCTGATGCCGGCTTGGGGGTTGATCAGATTGACGGGTTCGCCTCGACCGGGTTGGGGACGATGGCACCGGTCGACGTCGCTGAGTACATGGGGATCTCGCCTCGGTGGGTCGACTCGACGGCGGTCGGCGGGTCGTCGTGGGAGATCATGGCGGCGCACGCCGCTGACGCCATATCGGCGGGGCATGCCGACGTGATCCTGCTCGCGTACGGATCGACGGCTCGGGCGGACCTGCGTAAAGGGCTCCGCACCGCCAACCTCGACTGGGGTGCACGCGGCCCGATGCAGTGGGAGGCACCATACGGGCACACGCTGATCTCGAAGTACGCGATGGCTGCCCGCCGGCATATGCACGAGTACGGCACGACGATCGAGCAACTCGCCGAAATCGCCGTATCGGCACGGTTCAACGCCGGGCCGAACCCGGAGGCGTTCATCCGTGAACCGATCACGATCGACGATGTGCTCGACGGGCCGATGATTGCCGATCCGTTCACGAAACTGCAGTGCTGCATTCGCTCCGATGGTGCCGCGGCGGTGATCCTCGTGGGCGAAGACCGCGTCGCCGATCTGCCGGGCAAACCCGTCTGGATCCTCGGTTCCGGCGAAGCAACCTCACACATCTCGATGGGTCAATGGGCCGACTTCACCACCGGACCCGCCGCGGCGGCAGGCAAGTTGGCGTTCGAGCGAGCCGGTTTGACACCCGCCGACGTCGATGTCGCCGAGTTGTACGACGCCTTCACCTACATGCTGTTGATCACGCTCGAAGACCTCGGTTTCTGCGGAAAGGGCGAAGGCGGATCGTTCGTCGAGGATGGTCGACTGCGGCTCGGTGGTGCGTTCCCGACCAACACCGATGGCGGTGGGTTGTCGGCATGTCACCCGGGTCAGCGCGGCCTGTTCCTGATCGTCGAGGCGACGAAGCAACTGCGCGGCGAGTGCGGCGACCGTCAGGTTCCAGAGGCCAAGATCGCCTGCGTCAGCGGCACCGGCGGCTGGTTCTGTTCCAACGGCACGATGCTGTTGGGGTGTGATCATGGCCAACGGTCGACTTGATGGGCGGACGGCAATCGTTACCGGCGCAAGCCGTGGCCTCGGGAAAGCGATCGCTGTTGCGTTCGCAGCGGAAGGTGCGGCGGTCGCGGTCGTCGCCCGCAGCGAAGCGCAATGGGACGAGCGGCTGCCCGGAACAATCCACGACACCGTCGCCGAGATCGAGGCTGCCGGGGGGCGCGCTGTCGCCGTCGCCGCCGATCTCTCGCGACTTGACGAGGTCGAGCAGGCCTATCTGATCGCCAGTGACGCGCTCGGGCCGATCGACCTGCTCGTCAACAACGCAGCGCTCACGGTCCCCGGAAAACCGCCGCGCCCAGACGACCAGCGCCGCTCCGAACGTACCGCGTCAGCACCCCGAAAGGGACCGTTTGGATCCTTCCTCGACTTCCCACTGTCAGGGTTCCGGCGACACTTCGACGTTGGCCTGTTCGCCGCCTACCGACTGATGCAACTGGTGCTGCCCGACATGATCGAACTCGGTCGCGGCGCGATCGTCAACATCAGTTCCGTCGCCGGGCTGATGCCGGGCGAGGGGCCATACGAGCGAGCTGGTCAGCCGGGACCGCTGGCGTATGGCGGCAACAAGGCCGCACTGCATCACCTCACGCAATGTGTGGCGATCGAGATGCAAACCCGCGGCATCGCCGTCAACGTGTTGTCGCCTTCGGAGCCGGTGATTACACCCGGCAACCTCTACGCCGCCGCGGGCGAGACGAACTGGGCCAGCCCCGAGGCCTTCGCCGAAGCCACGATCCAAGTCGCCCTCGCCGACGCAGCGGTCACCACCGGCCAACTGTTGTGGGACGCCGACGTACTCAACCCCGACCAAGGCAACCGCGGCTGGCTCCGTTGAGCGTTTCGCCTCAACGAATCCACATGCATCAAGTCGACAGCTCAAGCAAGTCGCTCGGATGTTCTGCGTACGACGCCGCGATCTTCGCTGCTCTGGCCTCGTATCGCGTATGCATACCCTCATGTGCGATTCGGTGTGGGTCCGGCCGAAACCTAGTGACGTCGGAGTAGACGTCCGGGTCGTTCGCCGGTATCTACTCCGTGGCGTCTGGTGACAACACCGGCGACGATCGTGGCGTCGTAGCCAGTCGCCGGTTGCAGGAGTCGTGTACCGCCCGCTGGCAAGTCGTGAACGGCGTAGGGCATTGCAAGCATGAGATTGTCGACGTCGATCACGTTGAGGTCGGCGCGCAGGCCCGGGGCGATCCGGCCGCGATCCGACAGGCCATACAGATCGGCCGGACGCGAGGTCAGCCGCTTGATCAACTCTGGCACTGGCAATCGTGGACCACGCACGCGGTCGCGGCC
>JANOTN010000474.1:0-10193 GCA_031416375.1 Ilumatobacteraceae bacterium | reverse complement strand
TGTTGTCGTCACCGGGGCCTGAGTCACAACCGGTGCGATGGTGGTCGTCGTCGTCGTCGATGTCGTGGTCGTCGCGTTCGGGTCAGGCGCGTCGAACGATGGCAGACGATCGTTCTTCGTCTGATCCTCAGGCTCTTTCTTGCCGTTCCACACGAAGATCCGCTCATCAACCTTCACAAGGGTCTGGAAGTACGCAGAGATGTGCAACGGGATCCTGACGCAACCATGCGAGTCGGGAAAGTTCGGTACACCAAGAGCGCCGTGAATCGCGATGCCGTAGTTGAAGTACACCGGGTCGTACATGCCCCCGAGCGGACTTGTGCGTTTGCCGACGACCATGCGGTCGATCGTGAAGATACCGCCGGGGGTCTTGGCGAGTGCCGTGATCGCTTTCGTGACCGGTTCTTCGAGCTCGTTGCCTTGCCCGTCGGTGTCGTACGTCGCGTTCTCGAAATAGCGTTTCGGGTCACCGTTCTCGTCCAACTGACCCGACGAGATGTGAGTCACCAGCACCGGCACATCGGCGTGGAACACGACGAGCGCCTGTTCCGGGAGATAGATCTCAATGTGGTTGGCGGCCCCATTGGTTGGCCTCCGAGGCTTGACTTGGATCGGATCTTGCATGCGATCCCAGATCTCGGGCGTCACCCGACCGTTCGATTCGGCCTGTGTGACACCCAAAACGAGCGTCTCGAAGGCCCATACCGACTGCATCGTCATCAACCCGTAGATGCCGTCGATCGGCCCCGGATCGAACGCAAGTTCTTTCAGTCGTTGCTGAACCCGCTGGACGTCGTCGCCCGCCACACCATCACTCAACGTGCGATCAAGCGGAACCTTGACGATCGGAGCTGATGTCGCCACGGTCTCGACCCCGACGTAGGTCTCGGTCGTGAATGGGCCAGTATCAGCCGGACCCGAGATGATCGGCCCAGTCGTAGTGCCGTCAGGCCCGGCGTTTTCGTCCCCGCCACTGCCACTGATCACGCCGGCCACGATCACGGCGAGCAGCAACCCACCAGCGGCACCAACGGGCAGCCAGCGAGCGACGTTGTTTTGAGGGCGGTTTCGAGTGTTCACGGGGAGGCGGTGGGGTTCACGAGGTTGGCCTGCAGGTTACAAGCGGAACCAATCGGCATTCGCGCGGGCGGGCCCAACTGGGACGAATCTGCCATGAAATTGCTTCAAAAACCGGCGTTATAGACGGAAAGTCAACGGACCTTTTCGATGCCTTCAAGGTCGGACCGCAGCGACCACATCTCCTTGACGATCGTGACGATCACACCGGGCGAGCTGAGGGTGGACTCGCCGCGGGTGCGCGGGAAGTAGTCGACACCCATCTGCATGATCTCGTAACCGAGGCGCGTCGCCCGAATCACCAGCTCAGCGTCGATAAATGAGCCCTCACTCTTCAACTCCACATGTTCGAAAATCCGTCGACGACACAGCTTGAAGGCGAAGTTGATGTCACGTACCTTGACCCCGAACAGCGACTTGATCAGTCCGTTATAGACCCACGTGTAGACCGCTCGCAGGGTGCCTTCGCCGGTTCGATCGAACCGGTAGGCGCTGATGATGTCGACCTCGTATTCGCGCAGCAGACGCACCGCCCGGGGCAGTTCAGCCATGTCGAATGGGAGGTCGGCATCGGTGTACAGGACAAGGTCGCCGGTTGCGGCCGCGAACCCGGTCTTCATCGAGCCGCCGAGCTTGCGGTTACGTTCGTGATGGATCACTCGAATATGTCGGTCGTCGGCAGCCAGCCGGTCTGCGATCTCACCCGTGCGATCGGTCGACTTGTCATCGACGACGATCAACTCGTAATCCATGATGTCGCCAGAGGTGATCAGGTCCTCGCAGGCGCGGCCACCGAACGCCAGCGCCCGCTCGATGTAGTCCTCTTCGTTCCACATCGGATAGAAAACCGAGAGTTTCTCGAACGTCTCGGTGGAACGCTGGAGGGCCGCCATCGAATCCGAGGGTAGCCGAGGGTCCGCCTCACGCGGCAGCGGACCTAGAGTCATGCCTGTGTCGGACCTGCCACCCCCACCGTTCGAAGCGATCCCGGCACCACCGTTCGAGTCGCCCGAAGGTCCCCCGGCCCGCCCACCGCAGGTCGGCGAACTGACCACCGGTTGGCGGGTCGTGACCGGATTCACCTGGGTCGGCGTGATCCTCGCCCTTGCAGCAGTGTGGAACGCCAGCGAACAAATCGGATTGATGACTTGGTGGCTCGGCCCACGCGGCCAACCGCAATCTCGGTTAGTCCAACTCAGCCCATTCGCGGTTCCGGTTCTCATCGTGTTAGCCACGATCAACAACATCAAATGGTTGGGCTGGCTTGGGCTGGCGGGATCGGCCGTCGTCGCCACGATTGGCACCATCGACCTCGGATACGTGGCACGCCTCGGTGCGTTAGAGATCGCCGTCGGCGTTGCGGCGGCCACCGTGTCGCTTGCTTCGTTGACCGGTACCTACCGCCGAAATGGGATCACCGGATAGGTTCGACATCCATGTCGAAGGTGTTGATGTCGTTACCCGTAGGCGAGCGGGTCGGGATTGCGTTCTCTGGTGGGCTTGATACGTCAGCGGCGGTGGCGTGGATGCGCGAACGCGGCGCGATTCCGTACACCTACACCGCCGACCTTGGGCAGCCGGACGAGCCGGATCTCGCCGGTGTACTGGATCGCGCCAAGCTCTACGGCGCTGAACAGGCACGTCTGATCGATTGTCGTGCCGAGTTGGTGCGAGAAGGCTTGATGGCGCTCCAGTGCGGTGCATTTCACATTCGCACCGCAGGCAAGACGTATTTCAACACCACACCACTCGGACGTGCCGTCACGGGCACGCTGTTGGTGCGAGCGATGAAGGACGATGGCGTCGACATTTGGGGTGACGGCTCGACGTACAAGGGCAATGACATCGAGCGCTTCTACCGCTACGGCCTGATGGTCAATCCGGCACTGCGGATCTACAAGCCGTGGCTCGATCCTGCATTCGTCGACGAACTCGGTGGACGTACCGGGATGAGCCAGTTCCTGCAGGAACGAGGGTTGCCGTATCGCGACTCCGTCGAGAAGGCGTACTCGACCGACTCCAACATCTGGGGCGCGACGCACGAGGCCAAGCTGCTTGAGGAACTCTCGAACGGGATCGAGATCGTGTCGCCGATCATGGGTGTCGCACACTGGGACGCGTCCGTTTCGATCGAGTCGGAAGATGTCACGATTCGGTTCGAACAGGGTTGGCCGGTAGCGATTAACGGGCGGACCTTCGAGACGCAGGTTGATCTCGTAACCGAGGCCAATGCGATCGGTGGTCGACATGGCCTCGGGATGAGCGATCAGATCGAGAATCGGATTATCGAGGCCAAGTCGCGTGGAATCTACGAGGGTCCGGCGTTGGCCTTACTTCACATCGCCTACGAACGACTCGTGACGGGCATCCACAACGAAAGCACGATCGAGAACTACATGACGATGGGTCGCCGGTTGGGTCGGCTGCTGTACGAGGGCCGGTGGTTTGACCCGCAGAGCTTGATGTTACGTGAGCCGCTGATGCGCTGGGTCGGGTCCGCCGTTAGTGGCGAGGTGACCTTGCGACTGCGCCGCGGTGACGACTATTCGATCCTCGATACGACCGGTTCGAACCTCACATACGAGCCCGATCGCTTGTCAATGGAACGCGTCGAGGATGCCGCCTTCGGACCGCTCGACCGAATCGGACAACTCACGATGCGTAACCTCGATATCGACGACAGCCGAGCCAAACTCGCTGTCTACCGCAGCGTCGGCACCCTCGGTTCCGGTAGCGGCAGCATGCTCGAACTCGACCCTACCAGTGAGTAACCCCACCAGCCCCGACAAACACTTTCTGCTGGCGCGATCAAGCGCCGCGAGCACAACATCGCGCCAGCAGAAACGCCACCCATGTTCTGCTGGCGCGATCATGCACTGAGAACAGACCATCGCGCCACCAGAAACGATCGTTCGTGTCCGGTGGCGGGACGGCCGGTCGGCGACGCAAGCAACTCTGTCACACCGTCATGCTTGGATGGGTCACATGACCAATCCAGAACGCCGCATTGCGGCACTCTCAACAGGTCAGTTGGGCACGTTCACGCGTGCACAGGCCACAGATGCGGGCCTGTCCTACAACCAACTACGGAGCCGGATCCAGAGCGGCTCCCTCGTCCAAAACGGACCAAACTCATTCCGGATCGCTGGCGCGCCCAGCACAGTGAAAACACAACTGCTCGAGCTCGTGTTCGACGTCGGAGACCCCGTATGGGTCGCTGGCCCAACGGCGGCGGCGCTTCACGGGTTCAGTGGGTATCCATTACAACGGCCCTTTCACCTCGTGCTACCAGCCGAACGAAATGTCCGTCGTAACGGTGTTGCGATTCATCGTTCCGAATATCTCGACCCTCTCGATCGGGAGCAGATCGACCATCTGCCGGTCACGAGCCCCTCGCGTACCATCATCGATCTGGCCCGGTGGGCGTCGCCGACCCAGTTGGGAACGGTCATCGAGCACGCGTTCGCGAATGGGCTGGCAAGCGAGGACCTCTTGCATCGTCGCATCGCCGCCTTGAGGTCACGTGGGCGATTCGGTGTTCCGCGTCTCCTCGATGTGCTCGAACGGCGCGAGATCACTCGCGGTGGCGAAAGCTGGCTCGAACGCGAGTATCTGTCGCTGCTCCACAGCGCACGACTTCCGCGCCCAAAAACGCAGGTGATTCTTGCCCGAACACAGGACCATGCGGTTCGCGTTGACTGCTACTTCTCAGGTACCAACGTCGTCGTTGAACTGATGGGGTACCGATTCCATCGAACGCGATCGCAGATGAACCACGATGCGGCGCGCCACAACGCGCTGCTGGCGTCCGGTCGCTCGGTGTATCAGTTCACCTATGACCAAGTCACGACGGAACCAGGTGACGTTGTCGCGCAGACAGCGGCGGCGCTGCTCTCCAGCAAACTCGCCGCTTAGAGGCTCAGCGGATAGGTGAGGATTTTTTGTGCCGGAGTTTTCATTTCGCCTGCTGCGCAGTCGAAATAGCGCACCGTAACGATTGGTCGCCTCGCCTATCGGCTCGTCTCCTTAGCAGGACACCCACACAACCCCGGGTCGGCTGGCGCGATTGCGTGCTGCGAGCACAACATCGCGCCAGCAGACGGGTTGTTAGCGGCGGCTGAGGAGAGTCGCGACGTGCATGATTTCGATTGCTTCCGATGACTGATTCAGCCGTGCCGCCGGCATTGTTGCTCCGGTACCGTCAGCGAGGCGGGTCATCATTTCGAAGTTGGCGGCGACGGCAGCGGCGTCAACCATAAACGCTGCGTCAGTCGCGTCAACGAGTGCCCGACGGGCATCAGCCAGTTCGTCGTCATCGGTACCCGCAGCCGCACTCGCGAACCGAAGCAACGCATCACCGAACGGCAGACCGACACCATCACGTCCGGCCGCGACGGCTGCCAGGTCAACCGTTTCGCCGGTGCTCGTGCTGCTCCAACTGAGCATGCTGGCATGGGCAACCGTTCAATAGAAACAGTCGCGTAGCTGCGACACACGTGCAGCGACGAGCTCCATCTGAGCGCGAGTCAATCCATTGGCTCGACGCGTCCAGTCCGGATGGATCATTTCCTCGTCCGACATGTACTGCGCGTCAGCCATCCGCCACGTATTCCGCTGCTCGCCAGGAACCGCCGTGTAGGCCTGCACGACGGCAGCGACCTCGTCAACGGGCGCAGCGACCGGCACCCAGTTGAGGGTTGGCGTCGCCAACTCGTCGGGGCGCTCCGACGTCGGGGTGCCGGGGATCGGAAGCGGCAGCGGTGGGGCGTCGCCGCCGATGTTTCGGCTGAAGTGAGCAACCGCTGCAACCGTCGACACGATCGCGCACAACTCGACGTATGGGAGTTCACCAATCTCTCCAATCGTTGCCCGGTAGACGTCCTCCGTAATAGTTCCAGCGTGACGAGCAAGGCGATAGGCAACATCGTGAGCTATCGCCGGCGCAAGATATCCGACAGGCAACCTGTCCGTCATTGACACGCCGACCCACGGGGGCAATGGATCGGGGTCAGCGATCGCGGCGAGAACCGTCGTCGCCAGTTCGATCCGTTCAGTGCCAGTCCACCAGCTCCCCGGCGCGGCGAGATGCTCCCACGCCAACCGGTGCGCCTCGGCTAAGTCATCACGGATGATGAAAGTCATTCCGACGCCGGCGCGCTCTGCTGTCGCGAAGATGTGCTGTCGACGCGCAATCGCGCCAGCAGACGATTCACCCCGGTTCTGGTGGCGCGAAGGCGTACTCTCGACGCGCAATCGCGCCGGCAGAGCGGTATGACCATCATCGGACGACCGATCTCGGGTGTTGGTTCTGGTGGCGCGAAGATGTGCCGTCAACACGTAATCGCGCCAGCAGAACTTCGGAAAGGTTTCTAGTGGCGCGAAGATGTGCTGTCGACGCGCAATCGCGCCGGCAGAGGGGGTTGTGGGTGGTCACAGGAGCCTGGCCAGGATTCCGGCGAGTAAGGCAACCCGGGCGGGCATCGTGTCGATCAACACGAACTCGTGATCGGCGTGCGCGCCTCCGCCTACCGCGCCGAGACCGTCGAGCGTTGGAACCCCGAGGGCGGCCGTGAAGTTGCCGTCGCTGCCGCCGCCTACTGACGCACCGTTGATCGTCGGGTCAACCTGCTGGGCTAGTGGGAACAACGTCGCCGAGGCGGATTCGGGCATCGGTGGCCTGCTGACCGAACCGCGCATCTCGATCACGGTGCCCTCGATCATGGGTGTCAGCCCATACATCAATCGTTCGACCCGAGCCTGCTCGTCGGCGTTCGTCACTCTGACATCGACGAACACTCGAGCCTCGGCTGGTACGACATTGTCGGCCGTGCCAACGTGAGCGACGGTCGGCGTGACCGTCGTTCCGGCGGAGGCGTCGCCGAACTGATTGATCGTCAGTACCTGATGCGCCGCCTCAACCAGGGCGTTGATCCCCTTTTCCGGTTCGAGGCCGGCGTGTGCAGCGCGCCCATGCACGATCACCTCGAACGTGCCAGTCCCCTTGCGCCCAGTCTTCAGCGCCCCCCCGTCAAAACTCGGTTCAAGCACGAGCACGGCACCGCAAGCGAGCGCTCGGGCTTCCAACAGTTGGCGTGACGTGCCAGCTCCAACCTCTTCGTCGGCGGTGAACAGCATTTCGATTCCCGAGTGGTCATCGAGCGCTGCTACGGCGTGGATCGCCTGCACGATCCCGGCCTTCATGTCGAACACACCCGGCCCCATCGCCCGGCCATCGACCACTCGAAACGGCCGCGCAGCCAGCGTGCCGATCGGGAACACGGTGTCGTGGTGGCCGAGGATCAGCACCTTCGGATCACCGCCGCCCGACCAATGCACGTGGGGTCCATCGGCACCGTCGACCAACTGCGCCGGGCGTCCGGTGCGTTCGCCGATCAATCCCGCCAACGTCTCGCCGGAGCGGGTGAGCGCCTCGACATCGCGCGAGGGCGACTCGACTGTGACCAGTCGTTCGAGATCGGCGAGCAACGTTTCGAGTCCAGCCACTCGCTCACCGTACCCGCGCGACACAATGACGCCATGCGTCGTTCATGGCTCGCCGGTGGTGTCTGCCTCTCACTCGCTCTTGCAGCGTGTTCGGGCGATGCTGACGATGCCGCATCCAGTACGACTCTCGCCGTCACGACGCCGATCGCAGCGGCCACCGCGACGACAACCACGACAACCACGACAACAACCACGACGACAACCACAACCACGCTTGCACCGAAGCCACCGTTCGTCGTCACTCCCGGGACCGAGCAGTTGACCGTGACTGGGGCCAACCCAAGTGTCACGCTGGCGGTGTACGACGAGACCGAAACCGAACTTTCTCGGGCAACGACGGACTCGGAAGGTGCGCTCGTGTTTCGGCGGATGCCCGGTGGCGCGGCGCTCACCGTCGGCGACGGTACGTATGTGTCGGACTCAGTTGCGACACTCGACCGCAACACCCATCCAGACCAGGCGTTCTACAACGAGCAACGGCTGCCCATCGATGGGCTCGGATACATCACGACCCGCGACAGCACGACACTGTCAGCCAGCGTTTGGCTTCCCGGACCGGTAGAGAACGGACCCTACCCGACCGTAGTCGAGTATTCGGGTTACTCCCCGAGCGACCCCGACTCGGAAGGGTTCCCAGACATCTTCGTCGCACTCGGATACGCCTACGTCGGAGTCAACATTCGTGGCACCGGCTGTAGCGGAGGGTCCTTCCGCTACTTCGAATACGCGCAGAGTCTCGACGGTTACGACGTCGTCGAGGCGGTCGCTGCGCAGCCGTGGGTACTCGACAATCAAGTCGGCATGGTCGGCGTGTCGTACTCAGGAATCAGTCAACTGTTTGTCGCTCAGACGCAACCGCCGAACCTGGTGGCGATCACCCCGTTCAGCGTGCTCGACGACAGTTACAAGGCAACGCTGTATCCGGGCGGTCTGCTGAACACCGGCTTCGCCCTGAAATGGACCGAGCAGCGCGCCGCTGAGGCGCAGCCTGAAGGCCAGGAGTGGGCGGCAAACGCGATCGCCGACGGCGACGAAACGTGCGATGCCAATCAGGGCCTTCGGCTTCAGAATCCCGATCTGCTGGCGGAGATCAGAGCCAATCCGTTCTGGTCCGACGACCCAGGTTCCGAGATCGCCCCGCGGCTGTTTGTCCACAAGATCACGGTTCCCACCTTCGTCGCCGGTGCCTGGCAGGACGAGCAAGCCGGCGGGCACTTTCCAACGATGCTCGACAAGTTCACGGGCACCGAGCATCTATTCGTGACGTTGATGAACGGCCTACACACCGAGTCGATCGGCCCAGCGGTGTTCCCCCGGTTTGTCGAATTCCTCGATCTGTACGTTGCCAAGCGGACCCCGTCGTTGGCGGTCGCCCGCACCGTTGCAACCCAGCTCAGTCAAGCGCTGTACGACACAGTTGACGTCACCCTCCCCGAACAAGATCGATTCGCTGGGATGACTCACGCCGATGCGCTCGCCCTATTCGAAAACGAACCGCCGATCCGGGTGCTGTTCGAGCAGGGTGCCGCCGACGGGTTCCCGGCCCGCGCTCCCATGCCGCGCTGGCAGGCCGAGTTCGACGCCTGGCCCGTACCAGCGGCCAGACCGACGACGTGGTTGCTTGGCGTCGGCGTCTCGTTACATGATCAGTTGGCGAGATCGGGTGGAGAGACGACCTATCTGGCGCTTCCCGACGCGATTCCGCCCACGTTCTACGACGGGTCATCGTCTGAGATCTGGACGGTCGGCGTCAACTACGACTGGCAGGAGGGCGGCCCTGGCACGTTCGCGGCGTTCGCCACGGCACCGCTCACCGCCGATACTGTCGTCATCGGGTCAGGCTCGGTCGACTTGTGGATCACCTCGAACCTCGGCGACACCGACCTTGAAGTGACACTCACCGAGGTGCGGCCCGATGGTCAAGAGATGTACGTCCAGAGCGGTTGGTTGCGGGCCTCGCAACGGGCGCTCGACGACGACGCATCGACCTCAACCAGGCCGGTGCACACCCACACCAAATCCGACGCGCAGCCACTGCGAAATGGAGTGCCCGAGCTGGTCAGGGTTGAACTGTTCCCGTTTGCCCATGCATTTCGGGCAGGGTCGCGGATCCGTCTGATCGTTGATGCACCAGGCGGAAACCGGGCCGTGTGGGTGTTTGAGACGATTGCCGGCGGCGAGCAGGTCACGATCACCCACACCGACCTGGCACCCTCACAACTCGTGCTCCCGGTCGTCGATGGCATCCAGGTCCCGGGCATCTATCCCGAGTGTGGGGCCCTCCGCGGCCAACCGTGCCGCCCTTACACCGGCCCGTAGTTGGCGCACCACCCGAACGGAGGTGGCGATCCCACCTGGTTCCTCAGCGCTATTTGTGCTCCACTGGACAGGATGGACTACCGCGCCGAGCTTGCCGACTTCTTACGTGCTCGCCGCGACGCGGTGACGCCCGAACAGGTTGGGTTGCCGCCCGGCGCGAGCCGACGCCGAACTCCCGGCTTGCGGCGCGAGGAGGTGGCGATGCTCGCTGGCGTGTCGATTACCTGGTACACGTGGCTTGAGCAGGGCCGCCGCATAAACGCTTCCGATGATGTGCTTGCAGCGATCGGCCG
>JANOTN010000473.1:0-2610 GCA_031416375.1 Ilumatobacteraceae bacterium | reverse complement strand
TTCCTCGGGTTTGCCTGGGCGGTCGAGGGCGATGTCGAGACCCCAGTCTTCGATCATCACCCGTTCCAAGGCTTGCTCGTACGGAATCCCTTTGGCTTCTGACACCTGTTTGCGGATCGCCGTCAGCGCCGAAGTTTCGATCGCGCCAGGGGCGACACAGTTGGCTCGCACACCCTTCTGGCCATAGGCCTTGGCGATCCCCTTCGTGAAGGTTGCGACGGCACTCTTCATCGAGGCGTACGGCAGGCGAGCGATCTCCGGGGCGCGGATCGAATAGGCGGCGGTCGTCACGATCGTGCCCTTCGATGCGACGAGATGCGGGAGTGCAGCTTCGACCGTCCGGGTAGTACCGAGCATCACGTCTCGGAAGACCTCGATCCAGCGATCATCGGAGATCTCGATCGGTTCGTGGCCAATCAAGCCGGTCGTCACGGCGACACCATCGAGACCTCCGAACAACTCGACGGCGGCGGCCACGGCGGCGGCGGCACTGCCCTCCGCACTCACGTCAAACACCAGGGCATGCGCCTTCGACGCGCCAGCAGCAGCAACCTCGGCGGCGGCGGCATCGGCTCGCCCGGCGTGGCGACCGACAACGGCGACCGACGCACCCTCAGCTGCCAGGACTTTGGCGGCAGCGAGGCCGATCCCGCCCGTGCCGCCGACGACGAGAAACGACTTGTCTTTGATGAGCAGATCCACGAGTGCCTCCGGAATGAACCAAATCTGACGGTCGTGTCAGACTGTACCCATGCCCATCACCGGCCGGACTCTGTGGGAGATGCTGGAGCGTCGCGTCGAAGCCACGCCGGATCGCAACATGCTCCGCGACGAACACGGTCGGGCCCTCACGTGGTCGGAGTTTTTCGGTTGGACGCAGCGTGTTGCCGCCGGGTTGCATGATCTCGGGATCAAGCGCGGCGATGTCGTCTCGTGGCAACTTCCGACACGCATGGAGACGATCGTGCTGTCGATGGCGTTGACGCGCCTGGGTGCCGTGCAGAACCCGATCATCCATCTCTACCGAGAACGCGAAGTCGCCTCGCTGTTACGCACGACGGGAGCGCAATGGTTCTTTACACCGGGCGTCTGGCGCGGTTTCGACTACGACGCGATGGCACGTTCCATCGACGGTCCGTTCGCAATCCTGAACGGCTACCGCGACCTTCCTGAAGGTGACCCTGCGACGCTTCCCCCGCCGCCCGATGCTGACGCCGGCGATGGCGACGAAATCCGCTGGCTGTACTCCACATCAGGCACCACATCCGAGCCAAAGGCCGTGCTTCATACCGACGGCACGCTGATCGCCGGTGGCACAGGGATCGCCATGGCGCTCGATCCGCAACCCGACGATCAAGGGGCAGTCACCTATCCGTACGCCCACATCGGCGGGCCCGACTTCTTCGTGATGATGCTGCGCACCGGTCTTCCGGCGGTGCTAGTGGAGGCGTTCGTCCCCGCCGAGACGTTTCCGTTGCTGCGCCAGCACGGCGTGACGATGTTCGGAGGCAGCACGGCGCACTACTTGGCGCTCGCCAACCACGTCGCCCAGACAGGAGAACGTCCGATACCGACGCTCCGCCGAATGTCGGGCGGTGGGGCACCAAAACCGCCCGAGTTGTATTGGCGAGTGAAGGATCAAACCGGTGTTCTGATACACCACGGTTACGGGATGACTGAGTGTCCGATGATTGCCAACGCCTCGCCGCACGACACTGACGAACAACGCGCCAACACCGACGGCAAGCCAGTGCACCAGTGTGAGGTGCTGATCGTCGATGATCTCGAACACGGGGTTGCGACCGGAACTGACGGCGACATCCTCGTGCGCGGCCCGATGCTCGCCAAGGGCTACATGAAAACGGAACAGACCGCTGAGTCGTTCCGTGCCGACGGGTTCTTCCGGACGGGCGACCGCGGCCACCTACGCTCCGATGGCCACATCGTGATCACCGGCCGCACCAAAGAACTGATCATCCGCAAGGGTGAGAACCTCAGCCCGCGCGAGATCGAAGACGTTCTGATAAGTCACCCATCAGTCGGCGCGATCGCGATTATCGGCCTGCCCGACGCGGAACGTGGTGAGCGAGTGTGCGCCGTTGTCGAGACCGCCCCCGGTGCCGAGCCGATCACATTCCAGGCGCTGACGCGACACTGCCGCGACGCCGGCCTGATGATCCAAAAGATTCCCGAGCAGCTCGAGATCATCGACGCCTTGCCGCGTAACCCGACATTGAAGATTCTCAAGCGAGTGCTCGTCGAACAGTTCACCAAACCGATCAACGCCGAATCGCTCAACAAGGGAGACCGGACATGACAACCAGCGAATGGTGGGTAGAACGGGCAGGTCTCGACGGCACAGTGGCGATCATCACCGGAGGTGCCGGAGGGTTGGGCGAGGCGATCACGCTTGACCTGCAGGCCAACGGTGTGCGGGTGGCGCTGGTCGACCGCGACGAGCGGGCGATCGGGCGAATCAACGCTGAGTTGGAACGACGCGGCGCTGACGCGATCGTGCATACCGGCGACGCTCGCGAGCCCGAAACGCTCGACGCTTTGTTCGAGGCCGCCGCCTCGCGGTGGGGTCGCCTAGACACCCTCGTCAACGTC
>JANOTN010000472.1:0-2541 GCA_031416375.1 Ilumatobacteraceae bacterium | reverse complement strand
ACAGTTCAACAACTCCCTCGCCCAACTGCGCAGCATCGTCCTCACCACCTGACCCGCGGACCCCGCGGCACCCCCGAACATCGCCCGGCGCCAGACAGCCAACACTGAGCATCCCCCTGTTGGGCGGACACTTCGTATAGGAGGAAGTCCATGTCCAACAAGAAGAGAACAACAGGGCGGCCGTCGAGGTATCCGCTCGAGTTCCAACGTGACGCGGTCGCGATGGTCCTTGACGAGAAACGCTCGATCGCTGATGTTGCCCGCTCGATCGGGGTGATCGAGGGCACGCTCGGGAACTGGGTCGCCAAGGCCCGCAGGGAACGTGCCGCCGGCACCGGTGTGACGGCCGATGAGCGTGCCGAACTGGCCGAGTTGCGCGGCGAGAACGCCCAGTTGCGTATGGAGCGTGATTTACTCAAACGATCACTGGCCTTTTGGGTGAAGGAGTCGACATCGTGAGCCGCTACGCGTGTGTCGTCGACCAAAAGGCTGCCGGGTTCCCGGTCACAACAGCGTGCGAAGTTGTCGAGGTGTCGACATCAGGGTTTTACGACTGGTGCGCACGCGCCGCGGCTGGACCGACCGAACGTGAGATAGCGGAGGCCGAGCTGGTGGCGTTGATGCGGGAGGTCTTCGATGCCGCCGACGGCAACTACGGGGTGCCGAGGATGCATCGTGAGCTCCGCCATGGCGGCGTGATCGTGAACGAGAAGCGGGTGCGTCGTCTGATGCGCTTGCACGGCATGGCCGGGCGCTGCATCCGTCGCCGTGTCCGTACCACGTTCCCCGGCCCGGACGGCTACACGATCCCCGACCTCGTCGGTCGCGCGTTCACGCCCGGCAAGCCCGATGTGGCGTGGTGCCAGGACATTACCTACATCGCCACCGGTGAGGGCTGGCTGTACCTCGCCAGCGTGTTGGACCTCGGCTCGCGTCGGCTGCTCGGCTACTCGATGGCCGGCCACCTGCGCACCGAGTTGGTCCTCGACGCGCTCGGCATGGCCGTCACCGCCCGCGACGGGCACGTGGCTGGTGTGATCACGCACGCCGACCGCGGATGTCAGTACACCTCCAACGACTACCTCGACTACTGCCAGACTCACCAACTCCGCCCTTCGGTCGGTCGGGTGGCGACGTGTTTCGACAACGCCGTCGCCGAGTCGTTCTGGGCATCACTCAAACGCGAATGCATCCAAGGCCGAGTGTTCGCGACTCGTGCCGAGGCCCGCCGGGCGATCTTCCGGTGGATCAACTGGTACAACTCCAAGCGGCTGCACTCCAGCCTCAACCACACCCCACCCGTAGAGTGGGAACAGCAGTACCGCCAAGCGTCATAACCAACCGTCCGCCCAACGGGGAGATGCCCAGACCCGCCATGACCGCCAACAGCTCTGCGCTCGCCACCGCCGCTCAACAGCGCGCCCACGACACCCGACACCGCGCCGTCGACACGCTGCGCCGTCTCGATGCAGCCGGCGAGACCGTGACCTTCATCAGCGTCGCCCGAGCCGCCCGCGTCTCGCGATCGTGGCTCTACCGCCAAGCCGACCTACGCGCCGAGATCGATCGACTCCGCACCACCGCCGCGACCACCACCAACGTCCCCTCCGCCCAGCGAGCCTCGACCGACTCACTACGACGCCGGCTCGAAGGCACCCTCGACGAGATCAAACGACTCAAAGCCGAGAACCACCAACTCCGCCAGCAACTCGCGCAACGCCTCGGTCGACAACGCGCTGACGGCCTCGCCTAAACCGAACCCACGTCGGCGACATGTCCACGACGTGCACAGCCCACACCACAAGGCTCTCCTGCCTGCGGCTCCAGATAACAATCAACAACCTCATCAAACGCGTCAAACGGACCGCGTTCGGATTTCACCGGTTCGATCACTACAGAATCCGCGCCCTGCTCTACGCCGGCAAACCCAACTGTGGACTGCCCTGACGTTTCCGGACAGGTTGGTGGCGTAGCTTCGTGACTTGAAGGAAGTGGTTCGTGCATCGTCAGAAGTATTCGTTGGAGTTCAAGGAGCAAGCTGTTCGTCGTGTGATTGAGGCGTCGCGTCCGATTGTGGATGTGGCGGCTGAGATTGGTGTTCATGAGGGGACGTTGTCGAATTGGGTTCGGTTGTATCGAGAGAATAATCCTCAGGAGGAGAAACCGTTGAATCACTCGGAACGTGCGCGTCTGGTCGAGTTGGAGAAAGAAAATCGGGAGCTTCGGATGAAGACTGAGTTTCTGGGAAAAGCGGCGACCTTCTTCGCCCAGGAGTATCGGTGAGCTCGAAGTACGAGTTTATTGATGGTGAGAAGGCGAACTATCCGATCGTGCGGATGTGTGTCTGGGCTGGTGTTTCGCGTGCCGGGTTCTATGAGTGGCGGACTCGGCCGATGTCGGCGACGGCGTCGCGTCGGTTCTGGTTGGCGGTCCAGGTCGCCAAGGCGTTCAAGGCATCGAACGGGGTGTACGGCTACCGCAAGGTTCATGAGGCGTTGGGCCGGCGCCGGATCGAGGTCGGGCCGGAGCTGGTGCGCGAGT
>JANOTN010000471.1:0-3699 GCA_031416375.1 Ilumatobacteraceae bacterium | reverse complement strand
GGACCCAGGTGCTATTCGGTGCCGCCGTACTGATCTCACTCATTCTCACCGGATCCACGGTGCGACTTCGCACCAAGAAACCACACACACACACATAAGGGGAAAACCAAATGAAACTCACACGAACACAACGGCCCATGGGGCGGTTCGTTTCGCTTGTCGCATCGATGGCGCTGTTCGCCACCGCATGCGGGTCTGGAGACGACAGTTCGGCAAAACCACCGACTACCGATGGTGCGGCGTCATCAGTTGCCGCTGACTCGACCAGCGACGACAGCGCGCCTTCCGGTCTTGGGATCAACCCGCCACGAAGTGGTGGCGACAAATATCTGGTGTACGTGACCACGTTGAACATCGGGAACGCTTGGCAGGAAGAGGCGAACAACCTCGCGACGGCGATCGCAAAGACACCCCCGTACGACAAGGTGATCGAAGTACGAAGCGAGACCGTCGCCCCTGACGTCCAATCGCAGATTGCGCAGATTCAATCGATGGTCTCGAGCGGTGCCGATGCCATTGTCGCATATCCCATTTCGCCCACCGGTCTGAACGCGGCCTACCGTGAAGCGTGTGACGCTGGGGTGGTCATGGTGGCGTTCGACGCGACCGTCACCGAGCCATGCGTCACCAATGTCTCGTACATCACGGCACCACCGAGAGACGAGCCCGGCAATCCAACGACATCGTTCATGGGCTACAACACCGCCAAAGCATTAGCAGAGCTTCTTGGTGGCAAGGGCAACATCTTCGTTGTGCGAGGCATCGTCGGGACATCAACCGACAAGGTCCACTACGACGGGGCCATTGCCGCATTCTCCGAGTATCCAGGTATCAAGATTGTCGCCGAGTACGAGGGTAAGTGGGATAGCGCGACCCAGCAGATTGAAACGTCCAAGGCACTTGTGTCATTTCCGGATGTAGATGGAATTTGGGCCGGCTACGGAGAGTCCGGAACCATCAAGGCGCTGCAAGCCGCCGGCCTCGAGATCCCAGTAACCGGCGAGACCTCGAACTTCTTCAGGGTCGCCCTGCTCAACGGCTGGCCAGGGATCTCGGCAGGTTCACCGCCAGCTCAAGGTGGTATCGCGATGAAGGTCGCAATTCAGATCCTGCTCGAGGGTCCCGACAGCGCGCCCGATGACATCGAGATTCCGATGAACTGGGTTCCGGCTGATCGGGTCAAGGAGTGCACCGAGAACACCTATGTCCAGGGATGCAATGTGTTCCCCGCCGCCAAAGTCGGCGACGAGAACACCGCGGAAATCTTCCAGCCGGAGCTCCTCCCGGAGGCCTCACTGTCGTCCGCACAAACTGGCGATCCGACACCCGGCATGACCATCGAGCCGTTGCCGGATCTGAGCACCTATCAACAACCGATCCCTCACAGGTTCGTCACGCGTCAGACCTGTCCAGACGGCTGGACCCAAGGGAAGTTGCCAGAGGGCGTGGACGGGTGCGTCGAAGGATGAAATCGAGACACTTACAATTCGATCACGCGAGCGTGAGCGTCAATGACCTCACCGCGGCCGTTCAGTTCTACGGCCGGACGCTCGGTCTTGAGCAGATCAAGCGTCCGGACTTCGCGTTTCCGGGTGCCTGGTTTCGGGCGGGCCACACTGCGATTCATCTGACAACGGGGGGATCCGTCGACCGAATCAACAAGCCCCTCCCAGGCGAACCACATTTGGCCCTCGCACTGCCAACCGAACACGATCTCGACGAGCTCGTCGAAGAGCTTCGAACGGATGGTTTCCCCGTCTATGAACTGGAACACTCCCCTGCTGCGCTTCGTCAGGTCTTCGTCCTTGATCCGTCAGGAAACGAAATCGAGCTCTGCGTTAACTTCCAAGGATCGCTCGACGACAACCTCGCGAACACAGGAGCAGGATCGTGACAACCATCACGACCATCGGAGTTCCGGGGAGCGGCCACGACTTTCAAGTCGGAGACAGAACGGACGTCCCGGGAATCGATGACCTGGCGGAGCATTATCGTCACCTCATCGACGGACCGTACATCGCCTCATTGGCCACGCTGGGCTCGAACAACCGGGTTCAACTGTCGCCGATGTGGTTCCAGGCAGATCCGGATCGAATCCATGTGCGCATCAACACCAAGGTCGGACGTGCGAAGGACAAACACATGCAGGCTAGTCCGAACGTGTCGATCCAGATCATCGATCACGAGAACTTCTACCATTGGATCACGATCTACGGCACGATCGTCGAGCGCGTCCCGGAAACCGATCCGGAGCGCGGGTATCTCGCGACTCAATCCATCGATGAACTTGCGCAGCTCTACCTCGGCCAATGTCCCTACCCGATGCGATCGGATCAACACGAGCGAAGGGTCCTGTACCGGATCCTGCCGACGCAGATCGTGACGTTTGGCCAACCGGACTAAGCATCGTTGCGGGGAGTCTCCCGGGATTTGCCACACTAACAAAGTGGCAAATCTCCGGGGGCTCCACGGACCGAACCAGGTCGTTGTGCGTCGCGCTCAGAATGTTCACGACCATTGACTCGCCCCTGTAACGCCGGGGCGAGGTGAGTTGGCTGTGTTCCCGAGTCGGCGGGTCCTGGTGTGCGGCTCGCCACGGACGATGTGACCGCCGTCATCGCATGCCAACGAATCGCGTGCAAGACTCGCGTAGTGCTCGGTGCCGCGGTGAGGTTGCCGCCTTGCGTGCAGCGTCGCGGAAGGCGGCGGCGTCACGGACTCGCTCGTCGATCGAGCGCTGCAGGGTGGCCGCTGCGGTCTGGCGCAAGATCTCGTCCTGTCCGGCGTCGAGGCGGCCGACCGAGTCGTTGTCGATTATTAGCACGGCGAAGTCGTAGAACAGGGCGAAGTTGGCGGCCATCTGCTGCGGGCCGGGAATCGATCCGGAGAGATGGATCGGCCATTCAGACGCCGTTGCCGTGCCGTCGGCCACTGCTGCCTACCAGTCACCGTCGTTGAGGTCGGTGGGTCGGAGTCGCTCCGAGCGTCCGGTACATCTCGATTTACGGTAGTCGCGGCCCACCACCTCTGTCAGGACACTCGAACCGATGTTTGGGTCGGAGTCGATCGTGGTCGGGAACTGTTCGAACCAACCTCGTTGACCGAACAGCACTCCGAAGGGAAGCCGCCATGTTCCTGCCAGCCCGTGCTGTGTCAAACATCGCCGTACACCCACTTGCCGGTTCCACCTCGCATTCGTCCGACAAAAATCCAGCAGCTAGCCACCACTACGAAACAGAGTTGAGCCAACGATCAACGGCGGCAACGATCGCCGCAGCCGTCGCCACAACCTCGGACGCCTCGGCATCGGTCGCGTCCGGCAGGTCGCCCGGGTAACGACCATCGACCGCCCACGACTGCAACAACAACACATCCACAGTCACAAGCTCAGCGGCCAACGATTGGGCCACCAGCCCGACCAGCACAATGAGATCATGGGTCTTTCGGAACGGGGTCGACTCCGCAACCAACGCAGCCTTCAACGCCTTCTCGGCCGCCTGCTGAGCGTGGAAACACGCAATCCGACTCGGGACCTCCGTGTCAGCGAGGAGCAATCGGGCGGCTCGTAGGTCGGCGCCAGCGAACTTCAGCCACTCGTCAGCGTTAGCCGACACGCCCGGCCTCGCGACGGTAGACCGACCGGCCTTCGCGCTTCGGCCAGTACCCCGCCGACCCGACTGCATCCCGATCGGCAGCTAT
>JANOTN010000470.1:0-11282 GCA_031416375.1 Ilumatobacteraceae bacterium | reverse complement strand
TTTGGCGACGATGCCAGTTTCGCTCGGGGTGTCGCCGTCCACGGACATGGCCGCCATGAATTCACGTTCGGTGCGAGTCGCGCGGTCCCATCGTGCGCGGAAGAATCCGTTGTCGAGCTTGGCTCGGCCCAACTGGACGCCGACGTTTGCATCCGCGGTCGATATCGGCGACGTCGCTGCTGCGTCCCACGCGGTCTGCCCGAACTGTTGGATGAAATACGGGTATCCGCCTGAAGCGGCGAGCACGACATCGACGGCGTCCGGTTCCCACTCGACTGACCCTTTTTGCGCTGGCGCGACGAGCGCTTCGGCCGCGTCGGCTTCGTCAAGTCGACCGATGCTGCGATAGTCGAAGAGTCGTTCGGCGTAGGACACTGCGTCGGCCAGAATTCTGGGCAGGTTTGACAGGCCGGCACCCACGACCACAAACGGCAGATTCTGCTGGTTCGCGGCGTGGCATGCCTGGCAGATAGCGGCGAGTTCGGGCTCGGCGAGGTGTTGCATCTCATCGATGAATACGGCGACGCCGGTGTCCAGATCGCGAGCCGCCTCTGCCAGGTCGAGGACGAGGTCGGTGAAGTCCGCGTTGAGGGATCCTGACGATCCTCGGTCCTGCAGTTCGAGGCTGACACCCTGGCCGAGCACCGTCACGGAGAATGATTTCAGAGTCGCCCTCGCTTTGCGCATTTTGTCAGCGAAGTTGGAGCGGCCCGCCTCTTTGCGCAGCCCCTCCTCAAGCGCTGTGGCCACTTGCTGTCGGAACGGGGTGCGTGTCCCACTGTGGTCGGCTTCTACGGAGGCGACGACCCATCCGTCTTTGCGTGCTGTGTTCGCGAGTTCGTTGAGGAGGACGGTCTTGCCGACTCCGCGTAGTCCGTGCAGGATCATGCCGGGGGCTGAGCGGCCGTCGCGGGCTCGGAACAGGAGCACAGCGAACGCCTCGATCTCTGCGTCGCGGCCGGTCAGAGCTGATGGGCGTAGTCCGGCCCCTGGCGAGTAGGGGTTTCGACGCGGATCCATGCCCCGAAGTGTACCGATGTATAGCGACATATAGCGTTTCACTAGATTTCGATAGAAATCGCTATACATGGTCGCGGATATGGCTGGCACCTTGGTGAGGGGCATGGGACGCCGGCCCAGTTCCCACCGGACCACCCGAACTGCCAGATCGATTCTCGGGCGGTACCAGCAGTTTCGACGGTGCTGCCAGGCGGGGGACGATGACCGTGACCAACACTGACCTACCGCCCGTTTCTCACCGCGCACGCCCAGCCCGTGTCAGGGTCGGTCCCGACGAAGTCTCACAGCTTTCCCACGAGCCCGCACTTCGTTGACGGATCGAGCCTTGCATCACTCCATGTTGATCGGCGCGAAGTGGTGCTCGTCAGTGCGCTCGCCGAAGCGGTAGAAATCCGGTAAATTGTCCCTGTCTGAAGACCTCAGAAAGGACCATCTACGTGGTGTTATGTCTTGTGGAGCTGGGGGGAATCGAACTGCCACGCGACTGATCTCGTTGGCGCAGGTCAGAGGGCATCAGGCCAGGTCAGAGGCAATTTCAGAGTGACCGGCATTGTCCGCCAAAGTCCCCGAAGGGCCCACATTCCGCGCTCTCTCGCGACTCTTCGCGACGTTCCCACCGAGGTAGTTGGCGTCGTGTGACGGTTGTCGGGGGTTCGGAGTCACCGGCCTGTTGAGAGTCGACTGAGCGCTCGATTTGGGGTTCTCGTTGCTCATAGCGTTGAGTCGGAGTAAGCGATCGACCGTCATCCGTCGATAATCGGCAACGTAATGTACGAGGCTCGCAAGATGTCGCGTCTCCCGTCGAGCCGGGAATGGTCCCAAGGCCCGGTGACGTATCCGCCCTCGCTGCCTGGCACAAGGTTGCGTCCACCGAGGGTTGGTACGGGGTCGAGCGGGTTGTAAACAAACGTCGAAGGTGGCACATCGGCCACGGGTGTCTGGGGAGACAAGACTCCGTCGGCGTGCAGGAAGAAGCGGGTGTCCCGTGCCCGGGTGAGCGGCCACGCTGCTTCATCGCGCCAGACGTTGGTACCCATCACGAAGATCCTGACTCGGGGACCATCAGGCTTCGCTCGACCAGGCAACAGATAACGACCGAGAAAGTCGAGCTGTTGCCCTTCCAGATCGAAAGCTCCGGCTGCGGCGGCCGGGCCGTGTGCTCGTAGGCCTCGAAAGTATCGACGAAGTTTCGGATTAGCGGTAGGGCGTCGCGCTGGTAGCCGGTGTTGATGTGCATCTGCCCGCAGCACGTCTGGGTGCTGGGGAACGAGACCTCGACCCCGAGACGTTCGAGTAACGTCACGGTCGCCTGGCCGACCTTGGGGAACAGGGTGTCGGCGAGACAAGTGATGAACAGGGCGGCCTTCACGTCCGGTTCCCCTCGGAGAGTCGAGCTTGCAAGGCGGGCCAGTCGTACAACGGTTCGGGTTGGTAGATGAGCGAAGGAAGCGACCGTTCGACGAGTCGGCGTCCTTCAGCGATGTCGGTGAGTTCGCCGTCAGCGATCGCCTGCACCAGGGCGTTGCCAATCACCGTGGCCTCGGCGGGTCCGGCGTGGACCGGCCGTCCGCATGCGCTCGCGGTGAGCCGGGCGAGGAGAACGTTGAGCGAGCCGCCGCCGCCCAGGTGGATCACCTCGGCACGTATGCCCGAAACGTCTTCGATCGCTCGAACCGTTCGTCGGAAGCTGAGCGCGATCGAGTCGAGGATCGCCCGGGCGACCTCGGCGGGCGAACTTGGTTGTGGCTGCCCGGTTTCCGAGCAGATGGCTCGAATCGCGGCGGGTATGTCGGCGGCGGTCGAGAGCCGTGGATCGTCCGGATCGAACACCGACACTCCGCCCGCGATGTCGGCGGCCGCCTCGACGAGTTCGATGATGCCTGCGCCGGCGGCAGTGCCGACGGCATCGATTGACCACAGTCGATTGCATTCCTCGAGAAGCCACAAGCCTGTCACGTTCTTGAGAAGGCGAGTGGTTCGGTTCCAACCCAACTCGTTGGTCACGTTCGCCCGGAGGGCAGCGCCGCTGGTGATCGGGGCGGCAAGCTCGCAGCCCACAAGCGCCCATGTCCCACATGAGATGTAGATCGCATGTCGGTCCTGTGCGAGCGGCGTTCCGGCAACCGCGCTGGCGGTGTCGCCTGCCCATCGTCATCGATCACCATCGTGTTCGGGAAACGCCGCACGAGATCTAGTTCGATGCCGTCGCGATCGATGTGGACGTTGACGATTCGACCGCTCGAGGACGCGTGGCAGGTACCCATCCCACGCCCTGACCTGACCCACAAATCCGCGATGGTTCCGGCCCAGTACGCGGCTCGGCTTGTGTGACTGGTCGAGTTCGCACGACACCGACGAGGAGGGGCAGGGTTAACGGGACGCCGGCCACCAGGTGCCAGCGCCCGCTTGATTGCTCAGGTACCCCTTCTCGGCCCGGAATGTCTTACATAAGTGTGTCGTAACACGCAGGTGTGTAACATATTGGTTGGCAGCGCGCAGGATTCCGTGCAGCAGCACAAGGTCGTGATACACCAAAGCCCATGCCAGATCGTGCCCTCCGTCCCAGGTTGGGCAGCAGTGCCAAGGCGCTGTTGCTGACGGTCCTCGGTGAGTTCGCTCTGCCGCATGACGGTTCGATTTGGACGTCGACGATCGTGGATGGCTTGGGTTTGCTCGATGTGAATGAGCGGAACGCTCGACAGGCCGTGGCCCGTCTGAGTGAACAGGGGATCGTCAGTAGCGAGCGGGTTGGTCGCCGTACGTGTTGGCACCTCACCGATCCCGGTCGGCAGCTGCTCGAGAGCGGTGCGGCGCGGATTTACGAGTTCGGTGGTAACGGTACGGCGTGGGATTCGCATTGGCTCGTTGTCGTTGCTTCGGTGCCCGAGGAGCAGCGGGCGAAGCGTCATCAGCTGCGAAGTCGGCTCGAGTTCGCCGGTTTCGGGTTCATCGGTGCGGGCATCGCGGTGTCACCCCATGTCGAACGCGAGTTGGCGGCGAACGCAATTCTCCGTGAACTTGGCCTGGATGACAGCGCAGTCGTGTGGCTGGCCGAGACCGGAAGTTTCGTTCCCGACAAGGAGATCATTCGGCGAGCATGGGATATCGACGACCTCGCCAACCGCTACGTGGAGTTCCTCGCCGAGTTCGAAACTCGTCAACCGCGGAGCCCCGAGAACCGTTTCGTGTCACTCGTCGAGCTCGTGCACGAGTGGCGGCGCTTTCCGTTTTTTGATCCCGAGATTCCGGACCAATTGCTTCCGCTAAGTTGGCCAGGGCGGGCGGCAAAGCGACTCTTCGACGCACGGCGCACGTCCTGGGTGCCGTCAGCTCACGAGTGGTTTCGCGAGTCCGAAATACATGGCGGATAGCGGGCATCAGATGCCGCTGACGACCTCGCATTCCGTCGGAGCTGAACCGACGATGCTCGTCGCCATGCTCGAACACCACGTTTCGACCAGTTCGTTCCACATCACCTTGACGTAAGGTTTCAGTAGTGTAGAATGAATGTCCTACGGTGGAGGCATCAGGTCCGCCGGCTGTCTATCGAAGGGGGCCAGGTGACCGTTGAGCAGCCGATCAGTTTCGGGGTGGATCCGGCGGCGTATCGGCACTGGCGCGTCGAGTGCGATGGAGCGGTAGCGACGGTGGCGATGGCGGTTACCCCGAACGCGGGGCTTCGCGATGGCTACGAGCTGAAGTTGAATTCGTACGACCTGAGCGTCGACATCGAGTTGTACGACATCGCGCAACGCCTCCGGTTCGAGCATCCCGAGGTGAAGGCGGTCGTGGTGACGGGCGGCATCGACAAGGTGTTTTGCGCCGGTGCCAACATTCAGATGCTCGCCACATCGACCCATGGTCACAAGGTGAACTTCTGCAAGTTCACGAATGAGACGCGCAATGGCATCGAAGACGCGTCGGCGAACTCCGGCCAGAGGTGGATCGCTGCCGTGAACGGCACCGCCGCAGGCGGGGGGTATGAGCTGGCATTGGCGTGTGAGGAAATTTTGCTGATCGATGATCGATCCTCCGCGGTGTCGCTCCCTGAGGTTCCGTTGCTGGCCGTGCTCCCCGGGACGGGTGGCCTGACGCGGGTGGTGGACAAGCGCTTCGTGCGTCGCGATCTTGCCGATGTGTTCGCGACCCGCACCGAGGGGATCAAGGGTCAGCAGGCGCTCGATTGGAATCTCGTCGACGCGATCGCTCCGAGGAGCGGGTTCGATGAACTCGTCCGATCCCGAGCTGCGGCAGCGGCTGAACTCTCGGATCGTCCCGACGACATGCCGGGTGTTGCGCTGCCGATGCTCGGTGCCTCGGCGTCGATCGGAGAGAACGAACTGCGGTCAACGTTCGTCGATGTCGTCATCGACCGTGATCTCGGCTGTGCGACGATCACGATTCGTGGTCCGGCGGGTGACCAGCCGTCGACCGGTGAAGCGCTGGCTGAGGCTGCGACGCAATCGTGGCTGCTAGGAGCAGCGCTAGAACTCGATCATGCGATCCTGCACCTGAGGTTCAACGAGCCGACGGTTGGCACGTGGATTCTCCATACTTCGGGCGATGCCGATGCCGTTGAACAGGCCGAGGTTCTGCTGGGTGGCGAGTCCGATCATTGGCTGGTTCGTGAGGTCCGGTTGTTGTGGACGCGCACGCTCAAGCGGCTCGACGTCTCGGCACGCACTCTGGTGACGTTGATCGAACCGGGAAGTTGCTTTGTCGGTGTACTTGCCGAGCTAGTGTTCGTCGCCGATCGGTCGCTGATGCTTGATGGTGTCCGGCTTGATGACGAGCGGCCGGAGGTGTCGATCCGGTTGACCGCGGCGAACGATGGTCTGTTCCCGATGTCGAACGGGCTGTCGCGATTGCACGCCCGGTTCTGGGGTCGAAGCGGGGTGTATGACGCGGCGCGCGTTCTGATCGGTGTCGACCTTGTCGCCGCGGATGCAGTGAGGGCTGAGTTGGTCACGTTCGCAGTCGACGATCTGGATTGGGATGACGACGTGCGGGTGATGCTCGAGGAACGCAACAGCTTCTCACCCGATGCGCTCACGGGGCTGGAGGCGAACCTTCGCTTCGTCGGCCCTGAAACCGTCGAGACCAAGATCTTCGCCCGGCTGTCCGCCTGGCAGAACTGGATCTTCCAACGACCCAACGCGGTCGGCCCCGAGGGCGCGTTGCGCAGCTTCGGTACCGGTTCCCGTCCGAACTACGACCAAGCGAGAGTCTGACCGCCATGTCCCTTGTCGATATCGACGCCAAAATCCCGAACAACGTCGACCTCGCCGACGACCGCCGCCTGCAACGGGCGTTGGAGTCGTGGCAGCCGAAGTTCATCGAGTGGTGGAAGCAACTCGGACCGGTCGCGTTCCAGAACAACCCGGTGTATTTGCGCACAGCGATCTCGGTCGGCCAGGAAGGGTGGGCAAACTTTGGTCACGTGCTGATGCCCGACTACCGCTGGGGTGTGTTCCTCGCCGATGCCGAGCCTGAACGTACGATTGCATTCGGGGACGAGCTCGGTAAGCCGGTGTGGCAGGAGGTGCCGGGGGAGTACCGTTCCGAGCTACGCCGACTACTCGTAGTTCAGGGCGATACGGAGCCGGCATCTGTCGAGCAGCAGCGCCAGCTTTGTCTGACGGCCCCAAGTCTGTATGACCTGCGCAACCTGTTCCAGGTCAACGTCGAAGAGGGTCGGCACCTGTGGGCGATGGTATATCTGTTACACCGCTACTTCGGCCGCGACGGCCGCGACGAGGCCGACGAGATGCTCGAGCGTCACTCCGGCGACACCGACAAACCACGCATCCTCGGTGCGTTCAACGAACCGACACCGGACTGGTTGTCGTTCTACATGTTCACTTACTTCACCGATCGCGACGGCAAGTTCCAGCTCGCCTCCTTGCGTGAGTCGGCGTTCGATCCGCTGTCGCGCACCTGCGATTTCATGCTCAAGGAGGAGGCGCACCATATGTTCGTGGGTGCGACCGGTGTGGCCCGCGTCGTCGATCGCACGGTCGAGTTGATGAAGCAGCACAACACCGACGACATCCGCCCGTACGGCGGTATCGATGTCGCCACGCTGCAGCGCTACTTGAATCTCCACTATGCGGTCTCGCTCGACCTGTTCGGCACCGAAACGTCGACCAACGCCGCCAACTACTTCGCTGCCGGCTTGAAGGGTCGCTTCCACGAGGAACGGCGTGCGGACGATCATCGACTCCAGGGAGCGACTCGGATGGTGCCCGAGGCGATTGGCGAGGCGATTGGCGAGCGCGAGGCGAGCGCGTTGTCGGCTCTGAACGAGACCTTGCGCGATGACTATGTGGTGGACTGCCAACGTGGTGTTGATCGCTGGAACCGTGCCCTGTCCGAGGTCGGAGGGTCGTTGAAGCTCCCTCATGTCGGCTTCAACCGCGCCGTGGGTACCTTCGCCCGACGACGGATCAGCCCGGACGGTACCATCGTCACCGAATCCGATTGGCAGAGATCGGTGGCGGCGTGGCTGCCTTCCGCGACCGATCGCGACTACGTCGAATCGTTGATGGTCGGCGTATGCGAGGCGGGGAAGATGGCTGGCTGGTTGGCAGCACCATCGACCGGCATCCACGCCAAGCCAATCGACTTCGAATACGTCAAGATCTAACGCCACGGTAAGCCGACCAACATCGCTTGCACCAGTCGTCGACCACGATGTTCGACCATGCGGCACCAGCCTTGCTCATCGACGGCGGTGACAAACGCGACCGGATGAATGCCTTCCGGTTCAAGAAGGCCAGCCGCTGGGAGCTGCTTGCCTCGGATACGTGTGCTCCCTCATTTCGGCTACCTGATGCCGCGATCAGACATGTACAGTGTGGTCCGATCCGGTCCCGACTTCGAGGCGAATACGTAGCAAAGCCGAACCTCCTGCGAGACCGAACGACTCAGCGAAAGACTTCGGGCAACGTGGGGGGTTGCGATGGACATCTACAACGCGGCCGAGTGGATGCTTGACCGACACGTCGCCGAGGGCCGAGGCGACGCGGTCGCGATTCGTTGTCAGAACCGATCGACGACGTATTCGGATGTCCTCGCCGATGTGTGGAGAGTCCAGGCGCTCCTTTTTGAACTCGGTATCTCGGCTGGCCACCGGGTCCTTCTGGTGCTCAACGACGACCCGGTGTTCGCAGCGTGGTTCCTCGGAACCATCCGCTCCGCGGTGATCCCGATTCCGTTGTCGACGATGCTGATGGCAAAGGATCTTGCGTTCATCGCAGCTGACGCCGAACCAGAGCTGATTGTGATCTCAGCCGAATACTCGGACTTCATCGATCCGATCCTTGCGGCGGCACCGTCGCTGCGCCACGTGGTCGTCACTGAGGCGGCCGGCCGAATGTTCACGATCGAACCGCTCACGTGGGCTGATGTGCCGACCGCAGCGGAGTGCTCGGTCGCTGCGACGACGAGAGACGACGCGGCGTTCTGGCTGTACAGCTCCGGTACAACCGGGATGCCAAAGGGCGTCATCCATCGCCACGCGAACCCGCAGGCGACCTTCGACACCTACGCGTCCCAGGTGCTCCGGATCAGTTCGGACGACCGCTGCCTCTCCGTTGCGAAACTGTTCTTTGCATTCGGGCTCGGTAACTCGCTCACATTTCCATTCGGCGCTGGCGCAACGGCGCTGCTCGAACCTCGTCGACCCACACCACAACTGATGCTTGAACACGTCAGGCTGGAGCGGCCGACGCTGTTTTTCGCCAGTCCCGGGTTTGTCGCTGCATTGCTCGACACAGACGCCGACGACGACGCGTTCGCGTCGGTTCGCGCCACGGTCACCGCCGGAGAAGCACTACCCGCCGACCTGCAGCGCCGGTTCAGCGAACGCTTCGGACATCCTGTGCTCGACGGCATCGGATCCACCGAAGCGTTGCACATCTTCCTGTCGAACACTCTCGACACTCAGCGCCCCGGAACCAGCGGAACCGTTGTATCCGGCTACAGCGCTCGCCTCTGTGACGACAGCGGTGCGGAGGTCGTTGAACCGGATCGTCCCGGCTATCTCAATGTCCGCGGTCCGTCGCTTGCCGCGGGGTACTGGCGACGTGCCGAGGCATCGGCCGCTGCCTTCGAGGACGGATGGTTGCGAACAGGTGACGTTTACACGCGGTCCACCGACGACCATTGGACGTTCCTCGGCCGCAACACCGATATGATCAAGGCGGGCGGGATCTGGGTCTCCCCCGCCGAGGTCGAGGGCGTCCTCGTGTCGCACCCTGATGTCCTCGAAGCAGCCGTCGTCGGTAGTCGCAATGACGACGGGCTGGAAGAGGTCGTTGGATTCGTTGTCGCCCGTGCGGGCCGCGTCGTCGATGTGGACGTCCTCAATGCCTACTGCCGCGGGTTGATGGCATCGTTCAAGCGACCTCGCCGCCTGCTCGTGGTGAACAGTCTCCCCAAGACCGCGACCGGCAAGATCCAACGATTCGCGCTGCGCGCACAGCTCGAAACTGGGCAGCCGTGAACTGTCCGAAACGTCTTGAACCCTCGACGAAAGTGAGTGTGTCCAGATCTTGAAGTCGCCGCCCGATCACGCGCTTATCGGCTTTGAGTCGAAGCGGTAGAAATCCGGCATCTGGTCTGACAGCCGACGTCGCGCTGCGCCGGGCGCCGTGCGTCGTCGTCCGCGCACGTGATTTGACTCCTGGTCCTAACGGTCAGGCGCGGAGCAGCGGCGCCGCTGTTGGTCGAGCCGTTTTCTGATGGCCGAGCCAGGGTAGACACGTTCGGTTACGGGCGTGGTCGCCCTGTGTCTTGTCAGGCGATTCGTTCGAGAAGTTGGGTGATGACGAGTTCGGCTGCGGCGTCGATGTCGTACTCGAGCCGCTGGGTACTGACGAGCTGGTCGAGATCGTGCCGGAAGGTGAGGTCGGCGAGTTTGGCTCGGAGGTTCTGCTCGGCGAGCACTGCTCTGTACTTGTCAGGTCGGTACGGGGCGAAGCACTCGATGATGTCGGCGGGTGGAACGGCGAGTTCAGTCAGCGCCAGCCAGAGGTCGAAGAGGTCGCGGCCTTTCGATCGTTGAAACAATGCGCGAATCTTGGTCGCGACGAGTTCGGCAACGGCGAACGTCTGCACGTCCGCGCTTCCCTGGTACCACTGGCTTTTCAGCCTGTAGGGCACTCGAACGAGTTCTCGTGCCGGCGAGCGTTCGTAGGTGTTCACCTCGACTTTCACACTCATCGTCCCGTTGCCCGATGTGAAAGGGGCTCGGAGGCGAATCTTGGGAAACGACTTGATGTTCGTCGTGACGCTCATGCCGAGGCGGTCGGCAATCGCTCGTACAGCATCGATGAGCACGCCGATGCCGCCTTCGCTCCGCCGCACGTAGTCGAGATCCTCGCTGTATCGGAGCGCTGGATTGAGATGCAGCTTGTGCAGGCAGGTGCCGCCTCTGAACACCAGCTCGTTGCCGAGGTAGTCGTCGTTGGCGATTTCGATGATCAGTCGGGAGAGCACGAGGTCTTGCTCGATCTGCTCGACCGTGGGCCAACCGACCGTGTTGCCCCAATCCGTGATGTAAGCGGCAGGGATCACAGGTCGGACTCGACGTCGGTGTTGACAAGAATGTTCCAGCGATCGTTGAACGGTCCAGCCTGTCGGCCGGCTGCGGCCAGTGGCGTTGGCTTGAGACGAGCATGCGCGACTTCGGCGAGCGGCGTTAGGTCGACCTCGGCTCCGACTTGCTCGGCGACCTGTTCGAGCATCCACCCGGTGCGTTGTGGCACGGCTGCCGGATAGTCCTTGGCGAGCGAAGCAAGTCGCTGTATGTCGAGCAGTCCGTCGCCGAGCAGTTCACCGATGATCGTGGCGATGTTGGACAACCCTCCGCCGTGCACGGGGCTTGCGATGAGGTCGAGGACCGTTGTCTCCGGAATGGAAACCTTCATGGTGCCGGTCGGAGTGTTGACTGCTGTGGTTGGGCGTTTCGCTGCTTTCGCCGAGGTTGTGAACTCGATGCGAACCCGGTCGAAGGTGCGGTCGTTCAAGCGGGCGTCGGTGATCACTTGGAAGACCTGCGGTCGTTGGTGTGCTGCGCCGTGGACCTCGGCGGCGGAAAGGTATCCGACGTAGTATTGGTGGTCGAGGTGTCGCATCATCGGATCGATGAAGTGGCTCGCCGGTACCGCCCGCCACGAGCGGTACTCGGCTGGAATCGGCACGTACCCGCCACGGGTAGGGGAGAACAGCCGTCCGGCTCGTCGCAGTCGCGCGACGAT
>JANOTN010000469.1:0-1785 GCA_031416375.1 Ilumatobacteraceae bacterium | reverse complement strand
GATCGCCGGAATCTCGCTGATGGGCGGCGGCACGTTCGGGAACCGCACACCGATGGCTGAGTTCAATGTGTGGGCCGACCCAGAGGCAGCCGCAATAGTGTTCGGCTGCGGTGCCCCGCTCACGATGGCGGGGCTTGATGTCACCCACCAGTTCATCGTTGACACACCTCGAATCGAAGAGGTGGCGCGACTCGATGGCCAACTGGCGACGGTGCTCACTGATCTGTTCCGCTTCTTCGCCGGCAGGTATGTAGCACGACATGAGGACATGGCTGGTGCGGCGCTCCACGACCCGCTCGCCGTGTTGTCCCTCTCGCACCCACAACTGTTCGGCGGAGCGGATCGCCACGTCACGATCGAGACGAATGGCCTGCACACGCGTGGTATGACGGCGATCGATCGGCGCTCGCTGGTCGAGCGATCCGCACCCAACTGTCATGTCCTCGAAACCGTCGATCATGCGGCAGCCTGGAACGTCGTAGTCGAATCAATCATCGCTGCCGAACAACGGTCGACAGGTGGAAGTCATGGCTGACACGTTCCCCCGCCAGTACGCCCGCACCCAGCGGCTCACGCTCGGCGACCCCCGCGATGTTTCCGTCAGCGCCAACGGGCAGCGAGTGGTGTTCGCCCGGAGTCGTGGAGGTGATGAGCGCGTCAACTGCCTATGGGTCGTTGATCTCGATACAGGCGAAGAACGACTCGTCGCCGACCCAACCGAACTCCTTGCGACAGCGTCGGCGGACGATCACGATCTTCCACCTGAGGAACACTCACGCCGTGAACGACTCCGCGAAGGAGCAGGTGGAATCACGTCATACGCCGTTGACCGGGAATCGACGCTGGCGGCATTTGCGCTCGCCGGACAACTGTTTGTTACCGACTTGGCCGACGGAAGCTCACGGCACGTCGCCGTCGATAGCTCGGCGTTCGACCCGCGACTCAGCCCGGACGGTGGATCGCTTGCGTTCGTCAAAGGAAGCGAACTGTGGGTCACCAACCTCGACGGGTTGTCACGCATGGTTGTCGGTGAGCCGGGCTCGCCTGACACGGTGACATGGGGCAGCGCCGACTTCGTTGCCGCCGAGGAGATGCATCGCTACCGGGGGTATTGGTGGAGTCCCGACGGGACAACGATCGTCACCTGCCGAGTCGACAACGGCCCGGTTCAGGTCTGGCACATTTCCAACCCGGCCGATCCGGCAAGCCCTCCCAACGTCGTCCGCTATCCGGCGGCTGGAACCGCCAACCCTGACGTCACGTTGCATCTCTGCCCAGTCGGCGGCCGCGACGGTCACGAGCGTGAACGTGTCGAGGTCGAGTGGGATCGCCGCACGTTCCCGTATCTCGCGCAAGTGCATTGGACGACGCACGGGCTGACGATCATGGTGCAGTCTCGCGATCAGCGCGATCTCCAGGTGCGGCTCGTTGACACAGCCGACGGGTCGACGACGTTGCTGTGGGCCGACAACGACGAACAATGGGTCGAGTTGGTTCCCGATACCGGAATGCTGATTGCCGACGCAACACTCGTGACCTGCGCCGATCGAGGCGGTACACGACGACTGATCATCAACGGCGAGCCCGTGTCACCCAAGGGCATTCAGGTCCGCGGCGTCGTATCTGCATCGGATGATCGCGTGATCGTCACTGGCAACCCAATCGATGATGCCACGGTCCAGCATGTGTACCGGTGGTCATCTGACGGATTCGAGGCGCTCACCGATGGGCTCGGCGTGAACGCTGCCGCTGCTGGTGGTGACACGGTCGTGATCCGTTCGACAA
>JANOTN010000468.1:0-6117 GCA_031416375.1 Ilumatobacteraceae bacterium | reverse complement strand
TTCGTTGACCGACTCATCGCTGACGGCAAACTCACCCACCGGTACAAGCCAGGATCGAAGCATCGGATCATCTCGATCACCGAGATCAACAACCTCAAATCGGAACGCGAACACGACCGCAACGGGGTTCGTCGAGCCATCGACGCGCTCGTTGATGGCGGCGTCGAATATTGAAATCTTGGCGTCTTCGTTGACACCCATGTGCTGTTCCCGGCGTCGCTGGCAGACCTGACCCTCAGCGCAGCCGAGTACGGGCTGTTCGAACTTGCCTACGTCGACCACCTGCTCGAAGAGATCCAACGCGTCCTCGTCGACCAGAACGGGCTGGCACCCGCGAACGCTCAACGGTTCATCGACGAGATATGCGAAACATTCCCGGACGGCCGGATCGCCTCCGCCATCTACCAGGGCACGGCCGCATCGTGGACCGGGCCGGACAAAGCCGATCTGATGCATCTCGCCGCGGCCGCCTGTGGCGGTGTGGCAGTGCTTGTCACGAACAACACCAAAGACTTCAAACCCGCAGTGCCACCTATCGGAATGATCAAACCAACAATCGTGACGGCGGACGAGTTCTTCTGCTCGTTGCTGGACGAAGGATTCGAAGACGACATCGTCAACGTCATCAACTCGATGATCTCAGCCAATCGACGCCCACCTCAGACATGGGACGCAATGATGCAACGGCTAGCAACGGTCGGTCTGTCGCAATTCGTGAACCGGCTCGTCGCCTCGGCGAAACTGGCCACCTGACAACGGCACCATGCAAGACAGTTTGGCCAAGTTGATTGCGCTGGTGGAGTCGGAGTTCGGCCAGCCCTCGCCGCACTCGATCGGACCCAGAAGCAGCAGGCGCTGCGCAGTCTGGATCGGCATGGCGCCTTCCACATTGCGTAACGCCGTCGACGTGATCGCCGACGCATTTTCTGTGAGCCGGGCGACTCTCCACAACTACCTGCGATCGAACCGCGAGCACGCTTGATCTTCCCGCCTTGACCCGGTGGAGCAGGCTTGTGACGGTCGCGGTGGGCACGATCGCGGCCGACCAAGGACCCAAGCCGTCCTGGCCGGGACGGCCGGCACCAGAATCGTCTGGTAGCCGAACTCGTGCGGAGGCCTAACCACGGATTCGTTTCGACTCCGGGTCGTACAGCGGGCGCAACGAGGCGCGGGCGGCGACCGATTCACCGGCGACCTCGATCGTGTAGTCGCCGGTTTCGAACCAACTCCTCGGAACGTCGGCTGATGGACCGCGCACATACCCCATCCCGATCGAGGCGCCGATCGTGTGCCCGTACATCGCCGACGTCAAGTGGCCGACGCAGGCGCCATCGCGAAAGATCGGTTCGCCATGGAGCAACAGCGGCACGGGGTCGTGCAGCGCGAATTGGACGAGTCGTCGCTGCACACCCCGATCACGCTGGGCGACAACCTCCCCGAGTCCGATGAAACCTCCCGGCTTGTCCCAGGCGACCGCAAACCCCAACCCCGCCTCGAGCGGTGAGTCACCGGAGGAGATGTCGTGACCCCAACTGCGGTAGCCCTTCTCCAACCGAAGCGAGTTGATGGCGTGATAGCCGGCAGGCGTCCCACCTGCTTCGATCACCGTGTCGTAGATGTGTGCGGCGATGTCGTACGGGACGAGCAGCTCCCAACCGAGCTCGCCGACGTAGCTGATCCGGGTGGCGCGCACGTATCCGAGGCCGAGGTCGATCTCCCGCGATGCCCCGAACTCGAACGCATCGTTCGACAGGTCGCAGTCGGTCAAGGGCTGGAGCAGTTCTCGCGACTGCGGCCCCATCACGGCGATCATCGCCATCGTGCCGGACACGTCGGTGACGGTGACGAACTCGTCGGCGATGTGGCGGCGCAGCCACGCAATGTCGCGTGTCGTGGTCGCCGGTGCGGTGAGCACCAGGAACTCGCGCTCGCTGAGCCGAGTGACAGTGACGTCGGCCTCGATCCCACCGTGTCGGTTCAGCCACTGTGTGTAGACGATGCGGTCGGGCTCGACATCGATGTCGGCGGCGCAGATCTGTTGGAGGAAGCGAGCCGCATCGCGCCCTTGCACCGAGAACTTCCCGTAGGTCGAGATGTCGAAGACGGCAGCCGCATCGCGGGCGGCACGATGCTCTGCGGCCGAATGCTCGAACCAGTTCTGGCGGCCGTACGAGTAGACATACTTGCGTTCGACGCCGGCCGGTGCGTACCAGTTGGGTCGCTCCCAACCGATCAACTCACCGAACACCGCGCCCTGCGCTGCGGTTCGGTCGTACAGCGGGCTGCGCCGCAAAGGACGCCCGCTCTGACGTTGATAGAACGGCCAATGCATGTCGTAGGCGACATCGAGGGTTTCCGTGACACGCCGTTCGAGGAATCGCCGGTTGGTCTCATGACGCATCACGCGACCAGGGTCGGTTTCGGGAAGATCGATCGGCGGTCGCCCATCGACGAGCCAGTCGGCCAGCACTGATCCGATCCCTGGGCCGGTGAGGAAGCCGACCGAGTTGAACCCGGCAGCGATGAAGAAATTCTGCAGATTCGGTGCTTCACCGAAGTGGTAGAAGGAATCAGGCGTGAAGCTTTCCGGTCCGCCGAAGAACAACCTGATTCCGGCCGATCCGAGCGCCGGAATCCGCTTCGTCGCGATCTCATAATACGGCCCGAGATGGTCCCAGTCGTCGGGGAGCTGCACAAACGCTGCATCGCCGGGAATCCCAGTCGACTGCCACGGGTAGCTGCCCGGCTCGAAGAACCCGACCATCATCCCGTCGCCTTCGTTCTTGACGTAAATCCACTCGTCGGAACTCTTGATCGTTGGCAAGCCGCGGGCCAGGCCGGGGATCGCTTCGGTGATCACGTAGTAGTGCGCCATTGCCTGTAACGGCACATGCACGCCACCAAGCCCGGCAATCTCGCGGCCCCACATGCCACCACAGTTGATCACGTACTCGGCCTCGATCGAGCCCGCCACAGTCTCGACCACAGTATCGACACCCGTGACTCGCCGACCGTCGTGACGAACTCCGGTGACCGCAGTGTTCTCGAAGATCTGCACGCCGCGTTGGCGAGCGCCACCGGCCAACGACATCGTGGTGTCCGTGGCATTACCTCGCCCATCGCCGGGATAGAACAGCGAGCCGACCAGCCCCTCGGGGCTGAGCAGCGGGTACATCTCGAGCGTCCGCTCGACATCGAGCACATCGACGACGATCTCGTTGGCCTTGCTGACCGACGCCTGGCGTTTCAGCTCGTGCCACCGGTCGTTGTTGGTCGCGAGATGAAGTGTTCCCGTTTGCTCCCATCCGGTCGACAATCCGGTGTCGGCTTCGAGAGTCTTGAACACGTCGATGCTGCGCTTCACCACCTGACGCATCGCCGAAGTCGGTCGACCCGTCGTGATCAAACCGGCAGCATGCCATGTCGTGCCCGACGTCAACTGGTTGCGCTCGATCAACACGACGTCGGTCCAGCCGCGCTTGGCGAGGTGGTAGGCGACACTGCATCCGACGACACCACCGCCGACCACGACGACACGGGCACGATCCGGCAGAGCTGTCTCCATGCCCACATTCTGCATCGTCGCCGATGCACGGACGAACGGCGCCGACACACGGACCGTCACGCGGATTCGAACGTCTAATAGTCGATCGGTAGCCACAGGGAGAGGCGACGCTGCGGGCTTCGTCGAGCCGGGCGAAACGACGGAACATCTCGTGGCGCTGAGCGACGTCGACCCCAGGGCCATCAACGCCGACACTGCGTCCCAAAACTGTCACCCACCTACCGGAGTCACACTGTCCAGCATGAACCGGATTCGTACACCGGATTCGTACAGTCAACCATGGGCACGCAATGGGCATCTCATGGGCACAGACCACCGAACATGCAGATCAGCGGCCCTAAAAGGGCCGCTGATCAGGTGTTATGTTGGAGCGGATGACGAGATTCGAACTCGCGACCCTCACCTTGGCAAAAGTTATGACGACCGTCCGCACAGTCCGTCTACTGCCCTGCAGTACTCCACAGTCCGCAAAACCGTCCGTCCAGTCCGTCTGATCCGTCCAGTTCGTATACCGCTATACCATCACACGCGCGCTATGTGCGGGTCAGCTTGCCTTGCGGACGACCGCGTGACCGCTACGGACCAGCTTGGCGATTGAACGCTTCTCGATCAGCCGCGTGCCGACCATGACCGCGAGCTCGTGCCCAACCACGTCAGTGACGCTCCAAGGTCTCCAGTGGGCACTGTTGCGTTGACCGATCGGGTACTGACAGCGAGTGTGTCCGGGTGAATCGTCGTAGCTCTGAATCGCCTTGGGCTTGATGACTGCTCTGATGTGCCTGATTGTGTTGGGGGTGGCGTTGCGGGGTTCTCGTAGCGTCGGTGGGTCCTGATGGTCGTTGCTCTCGAACTGCCTGCCGCTCGTTGTCGAGTTGACTTTCGAACGAGTTGTGCGGCCGTCAGGACCTGCGTGGTGTGGCTCGAAAGAGGGCAGCAGTCCGACATCTGAAATCAGGAGTGCCCACCGCGTTCTCACCTTGATGAACGGAGGATTCACGATGGTCATGATTGGTATTGATCCGCACAAGCGGAATCACACTGCGGTGGCGGTGAATCGTTGCGAGGACGTACTCGGCAAACGTCTCGTCCACGCTGGCGGTTCCCAAGTTGCTGAACTGGTGGCGTGGGCTGATGGGCTCGACGACAGGCAGCGGACGGCGTTACACGCGAAGCAGTTGATCGAGGTCCGGGTCGAGGATCACGCCACGATCTTGCGGTTGCTGACCCGTCGCCACACTCAACTGGCTCAGGCCCATAACAAGGCGGCGTGCCGGTTGCATGCTCTCGTGTGTGATCTTGTGCCGGGTGGGATCCGTAAGGAAATCGTTGTCCGGCAAGCCGCAGAGCTCCTTGACAGCATCACGCCCTCGACACGCGTCGCGACGCAACGGTTGTTGCTGGCCCGGGATCTCCTCGCCGATGTCGAGCTGCTCGAGCAGCAACGCCGCGAGTCCAAGGCACGGATCACGGCAGCGATCGCAGCATCGGGGACGACGCTGACGGAGATCTTCGGGGTCGGTGTTGTGGTCGCCGGGATCTTGATCGGTCACGCCGGGAACCCGACCCGGTTCACGACCGCGGACCGCTTCGCCGCGTACAACGGGACCGCACCAGTGGAGCGATCATCGGGTGATCCGAACAACAAGATCTGGCGGTTGTCACGCCGCGGGAACCGGACCATGAACCATGCGATCCACATCGCTGCGGTCACCCAGATCCGTCACCGGCACAGCATCGGCCGAGCCTTCTACGACCGCAAACTCGCCGAGGGCCAAACCCCGAAGAAGGCGCTGCGCGCTTTGAAGCGACGGATCAGCGACACCATCTACCGGCACCTCATCGCCGACGACGCCCCGCGCCGCACGACGCTGAAACGTGGGCCCGGGAGGACAACCAGGAAACGACTCCACAAGCCTGCGTGACCGGTCAACGTCCTGATCCACCGGCGCTTCGGCAACAGCCACTCCCGAACCCGCCAACAAACCTACGCCCCAACCACCCGCCCCGACCAGGGCCCAAACCCGCGCGCCCCAACACCAAAATCAGACCCTTGACAAACAAAGAGGGATCGATCTGAGCAACCTTTGCGAGGTCGATCGGTCTATTCCGAGCCCGCGTTCAGGGAACTAAGCCTTGGGCGTCGGGTGGGAGGTAGCGCCCGGGTTTGGCGTCGAATGGTTTGGTGCGGTCGATCGCTTGTTGCTTGTGGGTCATGTCAGCGTGCAGGTAGATGTTCGTTGTGGCGATCTGTTCGTGTCCGAGCCAGAGAGCGATCACGGTGATGTCATTCCCGGCGAGCAGGAGGCGCATTGCGGCGGTGTGCCGCAGGGTGTGCATCGTCACCCGCTTGGGTTGTATCGAGGGGCAAATACCGCTGGCGATGGTGACGTGGTGAGCGAGTCGCCGCTCGATCGCGTCACGGGAAAGGTGTTTCCCGGTGATCGTCGGGAACAGCGGATCGCCAGGAGCGGCGGCGCGTTCGCGCTGCCAGGCTTTGAGGATCTTGGTGGTCGACGGCACGAGCGGTGTTCGCCGTTCCTTTCTTCCTTTCC
>JANOTN010000467.1:0-9245 GCA_031416375.1 Ilumatobacteraceae bacterium | reverse complement strand
GAAGACCAAGATCGAAAAAGTCGCCACCACGATCTACGGCGCAGCCAAAGTCGAGTACACGGCCGGTGCAAACAAACAGCTCGCCAACTATGAGGCCAATGGCTTCGGCAATCTGCCTGTCTGCATCGCCAAGACACACCTGTCGATCTCCGGGGACCCGACGCTGCGGGGCGCACCGATCGGCCACACCTTGACCGTCCGCGAGGTACGAGCCTCGGTCGGTGCCGGGTTCGTCTACCCAATCTGCGGCGACATGAGCACGATGCCCGGCCTCGGTACCGCCCCCGCCGCCAGCGTCATCGACTTCGACGAAAACGGCCTCATCGTGGGACTCTCCTGATGGTCGGGACTGGCCTCCGCTTCGCTTTGGCTGCTCCCTCCGTCCGACTCGTCGCTGGCGCTTCCCTCGTCGGGTGACCAAGAAAGGGTAACAACGTGTCTGAATTAGAAATGACGGCTGGTGGGGCGATTTTGATGGATGGGAACCGGTTGCGCGACGAGATCGTGGTTCGACTTCGGGCTGAGATCGAGGCGCTGGGTAATCCGCATGTTTGCCTGGCGACCGTGCTCGTCGGCGGCGACAACCCGAGCCACATCTACGTGCGGATGAAGCACAAAAAGGCTCAGGAAGCCGGGATGGTTTCAAAGAGCGTTGAATTGTCGGAGGAGTCCACCCAGGCCGAGGTCGAAGCCGCCGTCGCCGAACTGGCCGCCGATTCGATGGTGCACGGAATCCTCGTACAACTCCCGTTGCCGTCGCATCTCGACGCCGAACCGGTACTCGCACTCTTACCGCCCGAGAAGGATGTCGACGGTTTGACCGAGCGATCGATGGGGCGGCTTGTCCGCGGTCTACCCGGCCACGTTCCGTGTACGCCGCTCGGCGTGATGCGACTGCTGGAGCGTTACGGCGTTGAGACGAAGGGCAAACGAGCTGTGGTGGTCGGACGCTCGACGCTTGTTGGTCTCCCGCAGGTGTTACTGCTCGGTCGCAAGGGCTGCGATGCGACGGTCACGTTGGCGCACTCGCGCACCGTTGACTTGGCGGGCGTGTGCCGCCAGGCAGACATCATCGTCGCCGCAGCCGGTCAAGCCGGGATGATCACGGCAGATCACATCAAGCCTGGTGCCGCCGTGATCGATGTCGGCGTGTCTCGGTCGGAATCCGGGATTGTCGGCGATGTCGATTTCGATGCGGTGCAAGCGATCGCCGGTGCGATCACGCCCATGCCTGGTGGCACTGGCCCGATGACGATCGGCTGCCTGCTCGAAAACACACTTGTCGCCGCCAAAATGCTGGGTGCCATCTGACGATATGAATGGGTCAGTCGGTGGCTACATGCACTGCAGGATGGTCCAGACCCGGTCGAAGCGGCAAGCAGCAAGATCTTGCTCGAGAATCCAGAAATAGAGCATGCCGTGATCGCCCCAGTTCGCACCGCCAATTGGATCCCACGATGGGACCTGAAGCAACAGTCGCCAATCGCGCTTTCCCGCTTCCAGTTCTGACGCACGAGGATCCTCGTCGGCTCCACCGTTGCCGATCCCGTTCGACACGAGCTGGCATTGGCGCTCCATCGGGCGCTGTATTGCCGACGGCCACCCCAGCATTTGGGGAAAGTCGCCAAACAGGTTGCGCTCGAGCGCCTCATCGACATGGTTGAGCTGGTGATTCAGCTCGTCGTCGTCCAGATCCAACTCGTCCTCGTCGAGGTCTTCGAGAAGCGACTTCGGGAGCGTCCATTGCGTGTAGGCGGCACCGAACCGTCGCTCAGCAAGCACCGCCGGGATCATGAACTCCGCGTCGAGTGCATGTGCGACCCTGAATCGCTGCTCAGTGTTGGCCGCCTCGTTTGCGGCGACGTAGATCACCGACCAACCATCGCGATGTGACGGGTCGAACCCCCACGGCTGACGTACAGCGTCGTAGAAGAACAGCAACATCCCGTCGACCGGCAGCGAACCGGACAAGTCGTGGTCGGCGACCATCGACAGGTCGACCGTGGTGATCAGATGAAGTGGTCGTCGCTCAAGTTCTGGCCACGCAACACCAGTGGGTAGCGGCCCTCCACCACCAAACCACAGCGCCGCGGGACTCCCCGGCGCGATCGGCTCGAATCGAACCGACGGCCTGAGCGAACGTTCCGCAGGGCCAACCAACTCGGGCATCAGACCGCCAACGAACCCAATCACCCCGTCACGTGTTCGTAGATCAGCCATCAACCCTCCAAATCGGTAGCCACTCCGTGCGGCCACGGTAGGTCAGACAGGGTACGTGCGAACGTTTCGAAAGCACGCGTGCCAGTGGACAGGATGCTCGGTGTGATCTGACGGGGTGACATCGTGGAGGCGTGGATGACCTTCGAGATATCACGATCCTGAACGCTGCTGATGTCGGGCGGTTGGCACCGTACGCGGAGCTGGTCGAGGCGTTTGACCTGGGTCATCGTTCAGCGCCCGCCGACGTGCGCCGGATTGCGTACGGCCCGGTCGGGACCGATCAGCATTTCATGGCGTTGCCGGCGTGGCAACCCAATCAGGCGATCGGGGTCAAGCTCGTCACGGTCTTCCCCGACAATCCCGGTCGCGGGCTCCCATCGGTGCAGGGCGTCGTGTTGTTGTTTGACGGGTCGACCGGCGCGGCGTTGGCGCTGATCGACGGAACGGAGCTGACCTACCGCAAGACCGCCAGCGATTCGGCGCTTGGTTCGCGGTATCTGTCCCGGCCAGATTCGGGCACGTTGCTCATGGTTGGTGCCGGGGCGCTTGCCGCCCACTTGATCGCTGCCCACCGAGCAGTTCGGCCGTCAATCGATCGCGTGTTGATTTGGAACCGAACCCAAACGCGGGCTAACGAACTGGTCCAAACGGGTGTTGCCGACGAGGTCGTCGATGATTTGGAGCAAGCGGTTCGCCAAGCCGACATCATCTGCACGGCGACGATGACGAAGCAGCCATTGATCAGCGGTGCGTGGCTGAGGCCTGGAACCCACGTCGACTGCGTTGGCGCTTACCTGCCGGATCATCGCGAGATCGACGACGATGTCGTCAGGCTGGCCGAGATCTTCGTCGACACCCGGCTGACACCCCTTATCGAATCTGGCGACCTCGTGATCCCGCTCGCCAGCGGTGTGATCACCGAGGCTGACATCCGAGCCGACCTCTACGAACTGTGTCAGGGCAAGCATGTCGGTCGTTCCAACGCCACGGCGATCACGATGTACGAGAACGGTGGCGGCGGCCACCTCGACCTGATGACAGCTCAACACATTTGGCGGAATCATCAGCCCGTAAGATGATTTCGGTGGAGGCTGAGTTCGTTGTCGTTGGGTCGGGGTCGGCCGGTTCGGCCGTTGTTGGTCGCCTTGTCGAAGCGGGTCGAGATGTGATTCTTCTCGAGGCGGGGCCTGACTACGGCTCGGCCGATTCTGGTCGATGGCCGGCGGAACTGCTCGATGCTCGAATGCTGGCAACCTCCCATGATTGGGGATACCAGGGTGACCGATGGACGTTTGAACGAGCGCGGGTGATGGGGGGATGCTCGTCGCACAACGGTGCGATCGCAGCCGTCGGGCATCGCGCCGACTACGACGGTTGGGGGCTGCCGGGCTGGTCTGCCGCTGATGTCGCACCGCTGTTTGACGAGGTTATTCGGCGGCTTCGGGTGCGTTCCTACGATCGCAGTGAGGCCGTGCCGTTTCATGCCCAGTGCGTCGATGCCGCCGAGGCAATCGGTTGGCGAATCGCCAGCGACCTGTGTGATATCGACGCCAATGATGCGTTCGGCATGGAGTCCATCAACGTCGTTGGGACGACGCGCTGGAACGCAGCATTTGCCTATCTCGACCCGGTTCGTGATCGGCCGAACTTGCGGATCGTCGATGACGTGCTTGTCGACCGAGTAGTCGATACACCCGACGGGGCGACGGTCAATGCCGTGCGACGCGGCGAACCGATCGTCGTGCGGGCCGGCACCGCGATACTGAGCGCTGGCGTGTACGGGACGCCAGTGATCCTGCAGCGGTCGGGCATCGGTGCTGCAGGCCTGTTGCGTGAGCTCGGAATCCCAGTGATCGCCGACCGGCCTGGGGTCGGTGCCAACCTGCACGACCATCCGATGTTTCACGCCGATCGGACGGTCGGGTCGCAGTTGCAAGACTGGCTAGACGAGGTCGCCACCACCGGCTTCCTTCCGGAGGAGCAAACGCTCGGCAAGGCAATCTCGGATCAGTCGCTTGACGGTCTCTACGACCTTCACGTGTTCCCGGTCGTGGGAAGCAATCAGACAAGCATGCTGTACGGGCGGGCGACGGTCGAGGTGGCCTGCCTGACGCCGCGCAGCCGCGGGTCGCTCCGGATCATGACTCGAGATCCGCAGGCGCATCCGTTGATTGACCACGGCTACCTGACGGATACCGATGGTCACGATATCGCTGTGATTCGTGACGGTTTGCGGATCGCCAACGAACTGCTCGATCACCCGCTCGTCGCCGGCCTGGTCGGCGAACCGCTCACCGACGGCTCGACCGACGAAGCAATCCGCTCACAGGTAGCCCACTACTACCACCCGGTCGGAACCTGCCGGATGGGTCGGTCCGACGACCCATTGGCGGTGTGCGACGAACGGGGTGGCGTGATCGGGGTCCACAATGTGGTGATCGCCGACGCCTCGCTGATACCCCAAATTCCACGCGCCAACACCAACCTCCCAACCGTCATGATTGGCGAACGAACCGCTGCGACTCTCATATCGATGTAACTGTTCGGACCGTCTGTAACCGCAGCCGTAGCACTTTGCAGCAATATGTGCTACAGTAGCGCGCATGACCGTGCTTGCAGTCGGGAACCTCGTGGATGGAGCCGAACACACCGTTGAAGTTGGCGTTCGCGAACTTCGGAATCGCACACGAGATGTCGTCGAACTTTTGGAGCTCGGTTGGTCGGTGTATCTCACGACGCACGGACGCCGGATCGCGATGCTGTCACCCGTCGCCGACCCGACCGCTGCGCCCCGCCTCGCAACCTTGCTCAAGGAACTCGACGACGATCAACCGTACGAGAGTGGAATGCTCGACTTGATTCGAGCGTCACGAGCAGCCGAAGTGGAAACTGATCCCTGGGCGTGACAGCGTTCCTGCTCGATACCTCCGCCATCATCGGATTGCTGGAGCGAAATAGTCGATCGATTCGAGGCGCGCTCAGTCGCGTCACCGTCGACCCGAAGGTCTCGGTACTCACCCTCGGTGAGTTGGAGCATGGCGCTCAGAGTGCGGGATCCAATCAAGATCAGCGACGACAGCTGACACTGCGGCGAGCGAAGGCCCTGCCGATGATTGCGATTGACACGCCAGACATCGCCGAATGCTTCGGTTTCGTCTCCCGTTCGACCCGAGCCGGTGTGATCGATCGCTGGCTCGTCGCTTGCGCAGTCGTCGGTGGGTTGGAGATACTGACGGAGGATCACGGAATGTCTGCATTGATCGACGACGTTCAATGGAATGACCGTTGGCAACGCCCGGATCTCACCCTGTGCGGTTCGGCGTAAGTCCGTTCAGTCATTCGGGGTCGGGGTTGGGTTCGGGGTCGGGGTCCGGGTCGGGTGCGGGTTCGGGGTCGCTGCGGGATCTGAATCTCCGACCGAAGGTGACGACAGTGACGGGGATATAGAACGCTCTTGCCGACAATGAAACTTCGCTCAGGGGGCGCTTGAGCACGGCGACTCGGTAGGCGAAGAAGCGGTAGATCAGGAACATCATGATCAACATGTGCAGACCGATCATCGTCCAGATGAACCCGTCGAGCCCGACAGCGCTGCTCATCACGGCTGATGTCACGATCGGGCCGAGCAGCGCGCCGGCCCCGTACAGCATCACCAGTTTTGACGCAGCGGCCGGGATCTTCTCTGGTGGCACCCAATCGGCTGTGTAGGCACCAGCGATCGAGTAGAGCGGAAAGCTCGAGCCGCCGATTAGCGCCATCAACGCCAAACCCGTCCAACCTTCGGGTCCGGCCGCAAGCAGTGCCAGACATCCTGCGATCGTGCCGAACGCAGCCATCGCCCCGACCTGACGGCGATCGACATCGTCGGACGCGGCGGCGATCGGCCAGTGCAGTAGTAACGCACCGATTTGGGGGGCGGCAACGAACCGGGCAATCTCGCCAGCGCTGAAACCTGCCCGTGTGGCGTAGATCGCGCCGAGGGCGATGAAGCCGCCGTGGGCGAGACCGACCAGCAGACTCGTACCCACCCCAGTCGGGACGATCCTGATTAGCTCGCGCGTCGAAAGATGCTCGGGTTCTTGCATCAACGGTGGAGCCGCGTCCTCCGAGAGAGCGACAGGGGCGACGGCGAGCGAGATGAGGATCGCCCCGATCGCGAAGCCGGTGATCGACCTGGTGTCGACGGTGCTGAACAACAGTTGACCGGCCGCATACCCGCCGGTCGTCACCAGTCCGTAGATCGCCAGCAGCCGACCCCGGTGCTGACTCCCGGTGAGTTGGTTCAACCAAGCTTCGGCGACAACGTATTGGCCGGCGAGACACAGCCCGGTGACGAATCGGAGCACGATCCACGACGCGGGCGTGACGACCAATCCAAGCCCGAGGATCGCCGCCGACAATACGGCGGCGAGCGCGGTGTACACGCGAATGTGGCCGACCTTGTTAAGCGCCTTGAACGCCAGTCGCGACCCGATCAGAAACCCGGCGTAGTAGGCGGCGCCGATCACGCCGATCACGCCAGTCGAAAAGTTTTCCAGTTCCGAGCGAACGCCAAGCAGGGTGGCGAATAGACCTGCCCCGGCGAGCATCAGCGCCAACCCGACGAACAACGCCCAGGTCGCCCATGCCAGCGACACCGTCACGGCTCGACCATCTGCCTGCACGGCGATCGGACCCGTTTTGTCATCCATCGGTCAGCCAGTCCGTGCCGGGCATCGTCCGGATCATGAATTCGACGAACAGCGGCACGGTGAAGGCGGTGTCGCCGTGATTCGGACTCCACACCATGCCTTTCGAGATCAGCTTGGCCCGCAGCGGAGCCAGGGTTGAAACCTTGCGGTCGAGGATGTCGGCGATGTCTCCCGAGCGGTGAGGCCCAGGACCGAGCTGCGACATTGCCCGCAGGTAGCGCCGTTCCGATGGCGTGAGTCGATCGAACCGCACTCGGAAAAAGCTCTCGTCGAGGCCCGCAATTGCGAGGGGTGTGGCGGTCAGTACGTCGTGACGCGTGATCGGTGATCCGGCGGCGACGTTCCAGGTCTGTTGACCCCATTGCTGTAGGAAGTACGGGTAACCGTGAGTCAGCGTGATGATCTCGTCGACGGCGTCGTCGTCGATCCGAGTCGATTCCGATTGGATCGGTTTGCGAATTGCATCACGGGCGGCGTCGTGTGACAGTGGGCCGACGACGGGGAACGAGAACAATCGCTCGGCATACGACTTTGCCCGACCCAGTTGCCCCGGTAGTTGCGGGAGTCCGGCGCCGAACATCGACACCGGAAGTGAACGTTGTGCACACCGGTGCAGCGCCATGATCAGCGCCGCCAACTGTTCTTCCTCCACGTACTGCAACTCATCGATGAAGAGGACGAGTGCCGTCCCGGCCTGAAGCGCCGCTGTTCCGGCGGCTTCGAGCAGCGTCATCAGATCCTGTTCGAGGTCTCCGTTGTCGGCTAAGCCCGGCTCCGGTTCGTAGTCGACACCAACTTCGATGTCGCCGTACTTGACTTTCAACGCTCGAGCGAAGCCGGTCAACGCACGCAAGGCTCGAATCGCCATGTCCCGGGCATTCGCTTGGCGACTCATTTGCAGTAACGCCAAGCGGAGTTGGGGAGCGATTAACGCCGGAAGCGACCGGTTTTCAGGTGCCTCTATACGGATCGCCACGATCCGCCGCTGTTCCGCGACTTCACGGATCCTGTCGAGCAGAACGGTCTTGCCGACGCCTCGGAGACCGATCAGCAACATGCTCTTGCTTGGCCGTCCGCGCAGCACACGTTCGAGAGCCACCCTCGCCGTTTCGATCAGCTCATCTCGCCCAGCTAGTTCGGGCGGCGGGGTGCCGGCTCCGGGCATGAACGGGTTGCTGACCGGATCCACGTCCGGCAGTGTATATGGAGATTAGCGAAGTTATTAAAATTCAGTAACCTCGCTAATCTATGCAGAAGTTGGATCGAATTCCCAATCGATTTCCTCTGCGTTCCGGTTGGTGGGCCGGTTCCGCATGCTGGAACTTCTACACTTGCGAGATGTCGAGTGTGCAGTCGGTAGAGCGGGCATTTGCTCTGCTGCGCTGCCTCTCGGGCGGTGCCGCTGGCGTGTCTGAACTCGCTGACCGCTCGCAACTTCCGAAGAGCACGGTGTCGCGACTGTTGTCGACGCTCCAAGAACTTGGTGTCGTCGAGCAACTCGATGCCGGTGGCGACTACAGGATCGGCAGCGGCCTGATCGATATCGCCGCAGGGGCATCGCCTGGTCGCAACCTGGTCGCCCTCGCCCGACCACATCTGACCGAGCTGGCGGAGGCGCTCGGCGAAGCGACCGGCCTCTCGGTGCTCGATGGTGATTCCGTCTACTACCTCGATCAGATCGACAGTCCGCACGCAGTTCAAGTGCAGGACTGGACGGGGGAGCGAATCCCGCTGCACGTGGTGTCGTCAGGTTTGGTGCTGCTGGCGGCGCTCACCGAGACGAGGCGTGAGGCATGCCTCCGACGGCCTCTGGCACAGTCGACGCCCCGCACGATGACCGATCCGAACGCGCTCCGAGCCCGACTCGCCGCCGTTGCGGCGGCCGGGGTCGAGTGGGTGTACGAGGAGTACGCCGAGGGAATCAACTCGGTAGCCGCCCCGGTGCATGACGGCACTGGCCACGTGGTCGCGGCGATCCACGCCCACGGCCCGAGTTATCGGTTCCCGGCGGCGGGACAGGCCGACTCGATCGCTGCTCAAGTCGTGGAAACCGCCGACAAAGTGAGTGTTCGCCTCGCCGGCAACTTTTCCACCTGAACTCGTTGTCTAACACTCAGACCGTTGTTCTTGCTTGGCTGAAACTGGTATCGTTCCATGATGTGGACGCGTTCCGTATCGTGGAACGCGCCGGAGGATCACCACTGGGAGAGCCGTGAGCGACGATTTCGACGACATCGATCTGGCGTTGCTGCCTGACGACGAACTCGTCAAGCAGATGCATGACGATCTCTACGATGGACTCGCCGCCGAAGTTCTCGAAGGCACCACGATTCT
>JANOTN010000466.1:0-4667 GCA_031416375.1 Ilumatobacteraceae bacterium | reverse complement strand
CACAGGACCAGTGATCAGCGGCGTATTCGCGTGATCGACTGAGAGCCAGGATCATCAGCTCAGAGAGCAGGTACAGCAGGTAGAAGCACAATGCGAACAAGGCAAGTCCTCCCTCGTCGTCATCATCATCATCATCATCACTTGACTCGACCAGCACCCGAGCGGTCAACGACAGAAGGATCGGGACGACCACAATGGGTGTCACTGGTCCACACTCTTCTTGTCGAGACGGTGCAGTGTTGGGTTGAGGTCTCGGTGAGGGTGGGGGTGACGGCCGGTGGCGGTCGCCCTTTGAGGGCCAGCATGACACCGCCGCCCCTCACTTTCATCGGTGTCTCGAACCGGCAACAGAGGGAAGCGCCACAGAGCGCCAGTCAGTGACCGCCCGGCGAGGCCCCGCTCACCGTGAGCTCGATGTGTCCACCAACGAAGGGAGTGAGAGTGAGCCAAGGGTTCGAAGTGATCGATCTGCCGCCGGTGAGATGCCTGGTCGGCATCGATTGGGCGAGTGAGGAACATGCTGTGCACGTGATGGACGCGTCGGGTCGCCGGCTGGCCGCGTTCGAGATCGCCCACAGCCGTGACGGGTTCGAGAAGCTGATCAAGCGACTCGTCCAGCATGGCGCCGCTGCCGAGGTGCCGGTCGCGATCGAGCGGCCTGACGGTCGGCTTGTCGACGCGCTGCTCGAGGCCGGTCATCCGGTGGTGCCGGTGCACCCGAACGCGATCAAGGCGTGGCGCGACGCTGAGGTCGTCTCCGGCGCGAAGTCCGACACCGGTGATGCCGAGGTGATCGCCGAGTACCTGCGGCTGCGCCGGCATCGGCTGCGCAGCCTGCTGCCCTACAGCGACGCGACCCGAGCGTTGCGCGCCGTGGTCCGCGCCCGGGACGATCTCGTCGACCAACGCGTCGCTGCCAACAACCAGCTGGCAGCGTGCCTCGATGCGTTCTGGCCAGGAGCGAAGGCGATCTTCGCCGACGTGTGCAGCGAGATCAGCCTGTGCTTCCTGGAGCGCTACCCGACCCCCCAGTCGGCGCGTTGCCTCGGCGAGAAGCGCCTCGCAGGGTTCCTGATCAAGCACGGCTACTCCGGCAGGCGACCCGCCAGCGAGCTCCTCGAGCGGCTCCGTTCGGCACCCGACGGGATCAGCGACAGCGCCGAAGCCGACGCCCGCCGCGACGCCGTGTTGGGCTACGTCGGCGTGATCCGCGCACTCAACACCTCGATCAAGCAGCTCACCCGATCGATCGCCGCCCACCTCGGGGAGCACCCGGACAACGAGATCTTCACCTCCCTGCCACGGTCCGGATCCGTCAACGCAGCCCAAATGCTCGCCGAGTGGGGCGACTGCCGCGAAGCTTACGACAGCCCCGAAGCCGTCTGCGCGCTCGCCGGACTCACACCAGTCACCAAGCACTCCGGCAAACACCACGCCGTCCACTTCCGCTGGGCCTGCAACACCCGCTTCCGCTGCGCTGTCACGACCTTCGCCGACAACAGCCGCCACGCCAGCCCATGGGCCGCCGACATCTACCAGCGCGCAACCTCCCGCGGCTGCGATCACCCCCACGCGATCCGCATCCTCGCCCGCGCCTGGGTCCGCGTCATCTGGCGCTGCTGGATCGACCGAGTCCCCTACGACCCAACCCGCCACGGCGGCGCCATCCGCCACAACACACAACTCCAACCAGCCGCATGAACAACTGAGGGTTGACACAGAGGGTGTCATGACCAACGCATCGCGGTGCTTCACATGCCCGAGCTCATGGCAGATGACGGCGTCGAGCTCGTCGTCCCCGAGGCGATCGATCAAACCTGTGGTCATGACGACATGCGACGACTTGGTTGTGCGGCCAAACGTAAACGCGTTCGGTGTCTCGTCGTCGACGATTCCGAGACAGACAAGCGGAAGTCCGGCATCGGCGCATCGCCGGGCCACGATCTTGCCGACTCGGTCGTCGACGGAGCCTGGCGTAGTGAGATACCGAACACCATCATGCAGAATCGGGTGAGCACCGGTCAGCCTTGCGATCACCCACGGCGCAGCGAGCCATTGCAGGCCCACGACGCAAGCCACGACGACGAGAATGCCGAATCCTGCCGAACCCAGGAATCCGACGGCGACGGCTACTGCCGCAAGGCGGCGACGATCAACGGAAGCAGCACCGATAGCAAGTTGGCTGCGACGCCGGTCGCTACGAGGAGCAATAAGGGGATCCAGAAGCGCTTGCGCGGGTCAGGCGGCTTCGCCGATCGGTCGGACATCGGGCCTGGCGCCGGCCAGGGCGCAGGACCGCTTTCGTCCGAATTTTCGGTCAGACCGATGGGAAGCACCGCGTCCTCGTTCGTCTCGCTCATGGCCGTAACCTATTCCGCGGCGGTGGCGGTGGCCATGACGTCGAGGCTCGATTTTCGTGGCCTGAGCGTCAGTCGATCCTGTCCTAAACGGCAGCGCCGACGTTTTCGGCTGGATCCGAATCCGACCGTCCGGCCTACCTGGCGGTGAGTTTTACCTACCTACTTCAGCGCCCAGAAGTGGCCCCGGAGCCATGTTGCGGGGCGGTCGCCGAGCGCGACATTGGTGTCATCACCTCTGAAAGGGGTTTTCCGCTCCGGCGACGAAACTGTTGCATTCGAGAAGCTTCACGCTGTTCCATGTTCCGATCCACACACGGCCGACGTGATCCACCAAGACCCGAACTTCTGGGTGGGCATCACCGAATATCCAGACGCTCGAGTGGAGCAACGGCTCAGCGTTCCGGCCTGCCTCGCCCGGCTCGACACGTATACCGGGCAGCCGTTCGAGACGACAGTTTACGACGTGACAACTCTCAAACCGAGCGAGGCCACCTGGAAGGTGGACAAGGTCCTGACGTGTCTCGCAATCACGCTCGACACCAACTTGACGGACGCGATCGAGGCGGCCGGTTCGATCCGAGCGCTCGCCGGAACACCGACGACCGATGTCGGAACCATCCAGTTGATCGATGCCAGCCAGGTCGGGGACTGTTACCACCTTGGCCAACGTTTCTTCGATCCGACGATCGAATCGGTGTCGGCTTACGGGCGGGTGGCACCGTGCACCGGCCTCCACAACGGCGAGGCGTTCTTCACCGACGAGGACCACTTCGCCGCCGAGGCGTCGCCGCCGACTTCACCCACCCTCGTCGAACAGTTGTGCATCGCAGAACTCGAGCGTTACACCGGCCAACCGTACGATCGGAGTCCGTTCAACTTCTACTACCTCTATCCGAGTGCAGCGACGTGGGAGTTCGGTGACCGCAGCCTCGTGTGCATCGGAGTCACGCTCGACAACAGCTTCACGGACGTCATTGACACGACCGGCTCGATGCGCGCCGGGTGACGATCTGCGCCTTGGCCAGGTTGCGTCAGAGGGGTCATTTCGAGGGCGGTTGGAGGTCGCGCAACGTAACCGCGCCGGTTTGGATCGCCTGGTTGGCGAGAAGGACTCGACGCGATTCGCCGGGACGTGGGTCGATGCCGAACTTGTCGTACATCCGGTCGAGATGTTGCTTCACAGCTGACTCTGTGACGAAGAGAGCATCGGCCATCGAATGCACAGACGACGCACTCGTGAACACCTGCCCGGAGAGGACCGGCCGGCAGAGTTCGACGAGCACGCGTTGCTCGCCAGGTGTCCGGGCGGGTGCCTGACGCAACGGCTCGGTGGTGACGTCGCCGTTGGCAACAGGATCGTGCAGGACAAGTCGCGTCCGACCGATGAGGATCTCGTCGCGGTCCGACAGCGTCCGCGGGGCGAACAGACGCTCACCGTTCACCATGGTGCCGTTTGTGGACCCGACATCGGTGATACACCAGGCGGGGCCGACGCGCTCCAAAACGGCGTGAACGCGTGACGCCGCAGCATCTCCGTCGAGCACGAGGTCGTTGTCGTGGCTCTTGCCGACAGACAAGCGCATCCGCGCCTCGTCGAGCATCACCAGATCGTGTCCCGCCGGTCCGAATCTCTCAAGTGTGGCCACAGCTTCACCTCTCGACGCGCAGATCGTAACCCAGGCGAACCCAGCCTTCGGAATAACGCTGATCCGGCAGGAGGCTGGCCGAAAGGGTAGTTCCGCCTGTCCGTCAGGGTCGGCGAAACCGACCGTGCCGCCACTAGCCAGGAAGAACAATCCAGCGCATGCTGACCTGGTGAACCGATCTCGTCCCACGGCATTCCGAGCTAGCATGTCAGAACTTTTCAAATCCTTGGGAATGTGGGGATCCCGGTGCCGATGACGTCGTCAATCGAGGCGCACGAGAACGCACATGTTGCGTCGACGCGGTCGGTTGTCCCGACGGTCACGACGCTGAACCTGTTGGTACTGGCGGCCGTCGTGCTCACTTCGTCACTGATCGTACTCACACTCGTGGCCGGCGGAGTCGTGACGAAGCATCGCCGCGTCGCGGACGCCATCGTCGATCAGTCGACCCCGCTTGTCCTCGGCGCACAAGACCTGTACATCTCGTTGGCTGCCGCCGACGCGATGGCGTCGACAGCGTTCCTACAGGCGGGCCGCGAATCACCGGAGCTTCGCCAGCAGTATCGGCAACACCTCGCCGAAGCCGGGTTGAGCCTGGCGCTGATCGCCGGCGAGTTGGACCCGCCACCGTCGATGCAACCGGCGATCGAGACGATCGCCC
>JANOTN010000465.1:0-3534 GCA_031416375.1 Ilumatobacteraceae bacterium | reverse complement strand
CTCCACCCCGCGGTGAAGGTGTCACTCTACGGCGATTTCGATCGGACGACAACCGATCGATTACTCGGGTGTGTGGCAGACGGCTTCGACGTTGTCAACACCATCCGGGTCACGGACGAACGCGCCAGAGTAATTCTCGTGTAGGGGTCTCCATCTCGATGCAGTGCGAGGCACCTGACCAGGGGCGATCAGGCATGTCGACCAGGCCAACTGCACCGAAATGGACACCCCTATTCTCGTGATACTCGGCCCACACTCGTGGCTCGTGCAGAACCTCGGTGCCAGCGCCGAGGTCGGCGGCGAAGAACGCCCGCACCGACTCACGGTTAAGTGCCGAAAACGCGATGTGCGATGCTCGAAACCCGTCGCCGTTTTCGAGCGGGGCAAGCCAAAAGTCGGGGAACGGGAGAACGCCGTAACCAATCACAGGGCCGTATTCCAGAATCCGGCAACCGCCGAGCGGGGCGAGGGTTGCGTCGTAGAACGAAGCGCTCGCAACAACGTCAGCGCACTGGATGGACAGACGATCGAGCACGCCACAAATCCTCGCGCGAATCAAACAACAACGAACTACGCGACGAGCGTCATCCGATCGGTCAGTTCCAGACCGACGGCGGTCGCCAGTTCGATGAACCTTTCCGCTGCCGGCGACAGCGTGCGGCCCTTTCGCCAGGCAAGTGCAATCCGTCGGTCGGGCAACGGCGGATCGAGCGGATGCAGCGAAATCCTCGGGTCCTCCGGGTCGGTACACAGCATCGGAAGCACGGCCACTCCCATCCCAGCCCGCACCATCGCCGCAACCGTCCCGTTGTCGTTGCTACGAAACACGTAGGCGGGTTCCACGCCGGCGCGCCGCAACCCGACCTCCATCATTGCCTGGCACGAGTTGGCATGCTGACCGACCATCGGCTCCTTGTCGAGCACCGCGATCGGAACCGGACCCGGCGCGAACTGGCCGGGCCGAGCGACGAGCACCATCGGATCGGTCATCAACTCGCGATACTCGAACGTCGCTGGAATCTCTCCGACGATGAACGTGAGATCGAGTTCGCCATTTGAGAGTCGCTCGATCAGATCGGAATCGATATCGCACTCGAAAACCTTGATCTCAAGATCCGGATGACTCTCGCGCAGCCGACCGACCAGCATCGGCAACATCGTCGACGAAATGCTCTGGAACGTGCCGACGCTCAGTCGACCGAGGCCACCGCCACGGAACCGTTCGAGATCTTTACCGACGTCGTCGAGATGACACAGCAACCGTCGCCCATGCGCCAGGAGGTGCTCCCCAAGCGGTGTCAATTCCACCGGCCTCGGCCCACCCGGACGGTCGAAAACTCGTTCGCCGACGATCCGCTCAAGCGCCGCAATCTGTTGGCTGACAGCCGACTGGGTGTAGCCAAGCCGGTCGGCAGCACGCGCGAACGTGCCTTCTTCAGCGACCGCGTCAAAAGCAACCAGATGACGAATGTCGAGTTCTCGGAGGTCCATCACAAGCATTAGTATAACTGATGATCAGTAGCAAAGACAATCGCTAGTCTTTATCACCTACCGGGCGTACCGTGATACTTGTGATCAACCAAATCCTCCCCACAAGAACAGAAATCGACCGAGTGGCGTGGACGATCGCCGACGGTGGTATCAACGCAGTTTCGCCTGCTGTGCTTCGCGAACTTGGCTTCCAGGCTCGGGGCGCAGGCGTGGAGCCGGTCCTCACCGAGATTCTGTTGGACCGGTCCGCACCACCGGTTGCCCGACAACGAGCGTTCGGACACATCGCATCGGCCCTCGACCGATGGCGCACGCGCCACACCGACCCGTGCACCGAACCCCGCGCAGCCTGAGAGTACGAGGCGACTTCAGAACAACCGCTGCGGCCCGACAGCGACCACGTCGGCCTGCCACGCCGTGCGGTTGAACACCTCACGCAGGTCGTCGGCAAACGAATCCAACGCGTGGATCGGGAAGTCAGGGTCGAACGAGTTCTGATCCCAGCCTGAGCAGAAGTCGAGACACAACTGCGCCCACTCGTGACCCAAGAAACGATCGCGGCGGTTGCGATCGCCACCCAGGTGATGGGCGTAGTAGTAGCTCTGGAACACGCCATGTTGCTCGACCACCCACGTGACTTCGGCGGGCATGTACGGCCGCACGATCGACGCCGCCAACTCGCTGTGGTTGTACGGGGCCAACTCATCTCCGATGTCATGGATCAAAGCTGCGACGACCCAGTTGATGTCAGCACCGTCGAGCCGCGCCCTGGTCGCCGCCTGCAGCGAGTGCTCCAGCCGAGTGACGTGGTATCCGCCGAGCGAGTCGGTCAACCGATCGAGTGTCTCCAACACGCGATCCGCCAAGCCAACGGCGTGAACGCGCTCATACCGGTCGAGTAGTTGGTAGTCGTCGGCGGTGCCGTCGGCCATCGCCGTGAAGGCAACGATCCCAGTCGGCTCACCCACGACGCACCGCCAGGCGATGGATCGTGTCGGGGCCATCGTGCTCGATGTAGCAGCCCTGCAAATGTCGGAACCCGGAACCCGTGTCGAACGCGGTGCGCCCGTGCAAGATCCGATGATTGTCCATGAACATCACATCCCCCAGCTCGAGCCGAAATGTCACCTTGTGAGTAGAGTCGTTGAGCCATTCGACCAGCCAGCGACGACCACGATAGAACGCGTCCAGGTCCTGGCCATCGCGCACGACGGGCGAGTCGAGCTTCGGGTTCAAACGAACCTGTCGGAATCGACCGAACTGGTCGTACTCCAACGTCAGTCCGCGTCCAACAACCGTGTCGCTTCCAATGTCGTACCGATAGATCACTTCGGTGGAGGCGAGCGCGGCGTGGGCCTGAGGATCCACCGCCGCCAATGCCTCAGCGGCTGCCAATCCGTCGACCAACGTCGAGTCGCCGCCCGGGGAATCGTTACTCAGACAGTGCAACAGCTGGATGCCCGGCACAGGTCTCCGATACGGAAGGTCTGTGTGGGCGACCAACTCGATCGCCGTGTAGGCCAGGTCGGCGGGCCGCGGTTCGGCACGGACATCAAAGATGTCGCCGAAGTTGGTCGGCACGAGATACCCGAGTCGGTTAGCGATTCGACGAACCGTGCCCAGCTCGGTAGGCGTCCCTCGCAGAATCACGAACCCGTGCCGCGAGAGCGCATCGATCATTGCCACAACGCTCGGGGTGTCCTGCTCGATCTCACTCCAACCGATTCCTGACCAATCGACATACGGGAACGGTTCGAAGGGGCGATCCCACGGTTCCGGGTCGGGGCGTTCTTCGGGATCAGCCAGCCACCCGAGCGCACGCAGCAGACGAGTCAGCGGGTACGACGCACGATGCCCGTCGCTGAAGTTGACGACGAGCACATCGTCACGCAAGTCACACGAGGTACACGAAAGGTCCGACGGAATGTCGAGCGGAGTGAACAACCGTTGCCGATTCGTCGGCTCGATCTGGCCCGGCTCCTCGCTCATGTCACGCAACCAGTTCTGGTGCAGGTCAGTGACTTGTTCATCCATCACGAGTCG
>JANOTN010000464.1:0-3558 GCA_031416375.1 Ilumatobacteraceae bacterium | reverse complement strand
CGGAATCGACTTCTGGGGGATTGGGCTGCAGATCACCGGAATTGCCTCGTTGACGGGTGCCATCAATCTGATCGTCACCGTGCTCAATATGCGGGCACCCGGCATGAGCTTGATGAAGATGCCGATCTTCACCTGGATGATGCTGGTCGTCCAGTTCCTGCTGCTTTTCGCGATTCCGGTGATCACGGTGGCGCTGTTCCTGCTGATGTTCCAACGTAGTTTCGGGGCAACCTTCTTCAGTGTGGAGGCGGGCGCAGACCCATTGCTCTGGCAGCACCTATTCTGGATTTTTGGTCACCCCGAGGTGTACATCCTTATCTTGCCGTCGTTCGGGATCGTGTCAGAAGTGCTCCCGGTTTTCTCGAAGAAGCCGTTGTTCGGTTACCCGCTTGTGGTCTTCTCCGGGTGCGCGATCGGATTCGTTGGCTGGGGTGTGTGGGCTCACCATATGTTCGCCTCCGGCCTCGGCCCGATTTCAGTTGCCGTGTTCTCGATCAGCACGATGGTAATCGCCCTGCCGACCGGAGTCAAGATCGTCAACTGGACGCTCACGATGTGGGGTGGCAAGATTACGTTCACCACAGCGATGCTGTTCGCGATCGGCTTGATTGTCCAGTTCACAATCGGTGGTCTCTCAGGTGTGACCCACGCGGTCGCCCCATCCGATACGCAACAAACCGACACGTACTACGTCGTCGCCCACTTCCACTACGTGCTGTTCGGTGGTGCCGTCCTCGGCATCTTCTCCGGCCTCTATTACTGGTGGCCAAAAATTTTCGGCAAGCTGCTCAGCGAGCGGCTCGGTAAGTGGAATTTCTGGCTGATGGTGATCGGCATGAATATGACATTCGGTCCGATGCACATCATCGGCCTGCAAGGTCAGCCACGGCGTATGTACATCTGGACCGAAGCCCGCGCGGGTGACGGGTTCTTCAATCTCGGCTTCTGGAACCTGATCTCCTCGATCGGGTCCGCCGTGCTCGGGATCGGTGTGCTGTTGTTCTTCATCAACGTCTTGATCTCACGCAAGCACCCACCGGCCCCGCTCGACCCGTGGGATGCCCGCTCGCTCGAGTGGATGACGAGCAACCCACCGAAGGAACACAACTTCGACCAGGTTCCGACGGTGCATCACCTCGACGAGTTCTTTCATCGTAAGTACGAAGACCGCGGCATCGAGGATCACCACGACTACCACCAGATCGCCACGGCCGAGGAAATCATGGCTGAGCAGGAAGCCAATGCCGACAAGCACATCCACATGCCGTCGCCTTCCTACTGGCCGATGGTGCTGGCGTTCTCGCTTCCGGTGATGGGTTACGGCGTGATCTTCAACAAGTTCATGATCCCGGTTGGCGCCGCCCTGACGTTGCTCTCGATGTTCGCTTGGAGTATGGAACCCCACACCGCTTCCGAAGCCGATTACGACCCCCCGCCTACCCCCGAGGGTGGCGCCGACCTGGAGGTCGTTTCGCATGGCTGACACCGCCGTTCACGACGACCAGGTCGATTATGACGATCACGGTCACGACGATCACAGTCACACGACCTCGACCGGACTCTCGCACAACAAGCTGGCGATGTGGCTGTTCCTCGGTTCGGAATGCCTGCTGTTCGGCGGTCTGATCTCGACCTACATGCTGTATCGCGGGCGTCATTCCGAGAACCTTGGACCAGATCAGGTGTGGGATATTCCGTTCACCTCGGCCTCAAGTTTCGTGTTGCTGATGTCGTCGTTGACGATGGTGCTCGCCGTCTCGTCGGCCAGGCGTGGCGATGACCGCAACACCAAGACGTGGCTTTCCGTCACGGCCCTACTCGGCTCGTTGTTTGTCGCCGGCCAGGTCTACGAGTTCACGACGTTCTACAAGGAAGGGCTTGGCTTTGGTACCAGCTTGTTCGCTTCCAGCTTCTATTCGCTGACCGGATTCCACGGTGTCCACGTGTCGATCGGCATCATCATGCTGCTGGCTGTCACCGGGATGATCGCTAAGAACAGGATTCCTGGCGACAAGGCCGAAGTCGTCGAGTTGGTTGGCCTGTACTGGCACTTCGTCGACATCATCTGGATTCTTATCTTCACGCTCGTCTATCTGATCCCGGCCTGAGGTATCGCACCATGAGCACGCACACGACAGCAGTCCACAGCGAAGTCGATCACGATCAACATCCTCACGACGAGCATCACGGCTTGACCGACCTCGGCTACATCAAGGTCGCCGCCGCGCTGGCAATCATCACCGGGATCGAAGTCGCCATCAGCTACATGGTCGACGACCTCGGGGTGCTGTTCCTCCCGCTGCTACTCGGTCTGATGGTGATCAAATTCTTCAGCGTCGTGCTGTACTTCATGCACCTCAAGTTCGACAACAAGCTCTTCACCTTGCTGTTCTATATGGGTTTGTTCCTGGCGGTCGGCGTGTACATCATCGCCCTGTTTACATTCAAGTTTTTCGGGTCCTGAGGGTCTCATCGTGGTCGGCGCTGGCCTGATGGTCGACCCGCTGGCGTTCCAGTGGCACCCAGAAGTGTGGGTGCTTGTTGCGTTCTTGACTGGTGCCTACATCTACATGGTCCGAGTGATCGGACCAAAGGCGGTGCCCATCGGGCAACCTGTCGTAACGCGCAGCAACAAGATCGCCTTCGTCGGGGCGATCTTGATGTTGTGGGCTGCCTCGGATTGGCCGATGCATGACATCAGCGAGGAGTACCTGTACTCGGCGCACATGATCCAGCACATGATGCTGAGCTACTTCCTTCCCCCGCTTGTGTTGATGGCGACGCCGACGTGGCTGGCGCGAGTGCTGCTCGGTGATCGAGCGCTCTACAAGGTCGTGAAGTGGTTCACCCACCCCGTCGTTGCCGGTGTGTTGTTCAACGTGATGGTGATGATTGTTCACATCCCGCTTTTGGTGAACGCGTCAGTCGAGAACGGGCCGCTGCACTACGTGCTCCACGTGATGGTCGTGACCTCGTCGCTGCTGATGTGGATGCCGGTGTGCGGTCCTGTCCCAGAGTTCCGGATTGGCATTGCCGGCCAGATGATCTATCTGTTCTTGCAATCCGTGGTGCCGACCGTGCCTGCGGCATGGTTGACCTTTGCCGAGGGTGTCGTGTACCGCGCCTACGACATACCGGTCCGTCTGTGGGGCATCTCGGTAACCGACGATCAACAGCTCGCTGGGGCGGCGATGAAAGTCGGCGGCAGCATATTCCTCTGGACGATCGTGATCCGACTGTTCTTCACCCGCTTCTCGAAGTCGTTCGGTGGCGAGCAGAGCTACCGGCGGGGCGCAACCATGCCAACCCAAGAAATTGTTGGTATCGACGAGATCCCCCTCACCACTGAAGACGTCGAGCGAGAGTTCGCCAGAACCGCACCTGCTCACGATCCAGACGACAGGTAGCCTCGCTGTCGTGATTGACGTACGCCTGATTCGTAACGATGTCGAGGCGGTCCGCGCCGCCCTGGCGCGACGGCACAGTTCAGATGTCTTGGCAGCCGTCGATCGATCGGCGTCACTCGACGCCCGGCTCCGAGAGATCACGGTTGAGCGC
>JANOTN010000463.1:0-12828 GCA_031416375.1 Ilumatobacteraceae bacterium | reverse complement strand
TATCGCACTCGGCTCGGAGCGCTACTGGCGTCAGACTTCGTCGTCGCCGACTCGAAGTCGGCTGCGGATGACGTCGTCGAGTTGTTAGGTGTATCCCGTCGACGTGTCGCCGTGATCGGTGCCGGTGTAAGCGATCAGTTCGTGCCTCCGAGGTTGGACCTCGGCACGCGGCTCGCCCGACTTCAGCTCGACGTTCCGGGAATCGGTGCCCGGTACGTGTTCGTCCCAACCGGCATGGACTGGCGCAAGAACATCAAGGGTGCCCTGCTGGCGTACAGCGCCCTTGAACCGGCGGTGCGCGATCGTCATCAACTGGTTCTGTCGTGTCGGGTGACGGAGTCGGAGCGCCGCTGGCTCGAGGAAGAATGTGATCGGCACGGAATCGCCGACCGCGTGCTCGTCACGGGTTACGTGTCTGACGAGACGTTGGTGCTGCTGTATCAGACCGCCGAACTTGTCATGTTTCCGTCGTACTACGAAGGATTCGGATTGCCGGTGCTGGAGGCGCGTCGTTGCGGCGCACGTGTGATCTGTTCCGGCATGTCGTCGTTGCCGGAGGTGCACCCTGACCCTCGGGCGACGTTCAACCCGTTCGACAACGAGCACGTTACGGACGTGTTGAGCCGCGCCCTCACCGATGCCTCGTTTGCCGGCGTGCTTGAGGGCGTGCCGGACCCAGGTTTCGACTGGACGAAAACCGCCAATCGGTTGGTCGGCGTCTACGAAACGCTGTCTGACGAGGCTCGCGAGAAACCGTGGCGAGTCCGCCAGAAAAAGCGGCTCGGGGTGGCGACGATCTTGCCGCCGACGGCGAGCGGAATTGCCGATCACAGCGCTCGGATGCTGGATGCGCTTCAACAGATCGACGACATAGAGGTGGTCGCCTTCGTCGCCGGCAACTCATCGGGCATATCCGGGTCAGTGCCCTATGAAGTTCACGAACTGGCCACGCTGCCTGCTCGATGGGCGACGGGCGATCTCGATGGCCTGTTGTACTGCTTCGGAAACAACGGGTTCCACCGCGAGTTGCTTCAGGTGCTTCGCCACGCCCCTGGGCACGTTCTGCTACACGATGTGCGGCTCAGAGGAATGTTCCGCGAACAGGAACGGATCCACGTGCAAGCCCGCCACTATGGCCCTCCCGAGTTTCAGTTGGAGGAGCCGCTGTTCGCTGCGCCGGTGGCCAGATACGCGATGTCGGTGATGGTCCAGTCGCAACATGCCGCCGATCTCGTCTGGGCTGATGCCGGAGTGCGGGCTGTCGATGTTGGGCCGCTCCCGTGTGCCGTTCGCCAACCGGTTGTACCTCCGCCCGGCAAGCCGTGGGTCATCTCCGCGGGCATTGCGAGTTCGACGAAACATACCGGAGTTTTTGTCGAGGCGGCGCGTCTCCTGATGGATCGTGGTCGATGCCGCGCTGCGATCGCTGGTGCGGATGGCGAGGCCTTTGTGAGTCGCCGAGACGCGATCACTACGACCGGTGCGCTCTCGACCGATGAGTTCGAGGATTGGCTCAGTCGGGCGACCGTGCTGGTCCAGTTGCGTCAGACGACTAACGGTGAATCATCGGGCATCGTGTCCGATGCACTTGCGCTTGGCGTCCCTTTGATTGTGACCGATATCGGGGCGATGAGCGAGCTGCCTGACGATGCTGTCGTCAAGGTTCCGGTCGACATCTCGTCCGACGAACTTGCCGAGGTGATTTCCGACGTCATCGACGACGCGGACCGCCGGGCAGGCATGCGGGCGGCCGGGCTCGAGTTCGCAAAACGAGAAACCCCAGGTGCGCAGGCGCGCCGAATTGTTGATGCAATCTTTGGTTCAGCGTGACCGGTCGGCTGGTTGTTGCCAGCGAATGCTCGGCCAGGTCGCCAGCAAGATGTCTCGCTGGGCTGTCGCCGGCTTGGCGACGTCGGGCGTTCCGGAACCTTGATGGTGAATTACGGACGCGCCACCGTGAACGACACAGCTTCCACCGAGTGAACGGGCCCGCAGGGCCAGATCGACGTCTTCGAAGTAGGCGGGGTGGAATGCCGGGTCGAACCCGCCGAGCCGTTCGTGCTCGTCGCGCCGCATCATCCAGCACGCTGCCGACGAGTAGTCGATTGCTATGGGATCATGTCGGTCGATCGGATTCGTGCGCGGTGCAGTCTGACCGTTCGAATACAGCCACTGGCCGGCCTCCTGCACGGTCCCGTCTGGGTTGAGCAGGAGTGGGGCGACGATCGAGACCGATCGGTCGGCGTCAAGCGTCGCCAGCAGCGGCGTCAGCCAACCGGGTGACACGGTGATATCCGGGTTGACGAAGGCAAGCACTACACCTCGGGCGTGGAGCGCGCCGAGTTCGCACCCGCCCCCGAATCCGAGGTTCCGGTTTGGTCGAATGACATGGACGCCAGACGTGAACAGTTGCAGCTCGGTGGACGAACGGTCTGGGTGGCGTGCGTGCGGGTTGTCGACCACGATCACCTCGGCATCGACGTGACCCAACGAGTCGGCAAGTGACTTGATCGTGTCAATCAGAATTGGGCCGGTCCCGTAGGCAACGATCACGAACGACACCTCAGGCTCGTGGCACGCAGGGATTGTGGCGACCGCGGCCGGCGAGGCCGTGGTGAATCGGCTATTCGACATCACGATCAGGCGTTGAGCGAGTGTTGCAACTCTGCCCGCTCAAGTCGCTCGCGGAGCACTCGATTTTCGGTCCGAAGTTGGTCGAGCAGTTCTGTGGTGTCGCGCTCACTGCGGATCAACTCGGAATCGAGTTCGGCGACGCGCCTGGTGAGCGTTGCAGTGGAGGCTGTGAGCCGTTCGAGCGCGGCAACGGCGGCGGGTTGATCGCTCAGACCGGCGGCGACAGCGTCAAAGGCGGCGTCCAACAGATGATGGCCGTCGCTGTCGACTGTGGCGGCGAACGCACGGATATTCGGATCATCGACGTTGACGCCAGCCGCCGCGCAAGCGATCAGCCATAAGTCGGTTGGGCGCAGCGGTAATTCAGACAGCGCCGCCAACCGGTCGTCATCGAGCTCGAAGGTTGCCTCGGGAATCACACCGAGATGCGCCAACATGCGGCGCCGCACCTCGGCCGCGGTGGGCTCGACGGTTCGGGCGAACAGTGTCGTGAGTGGTGGCAGCGCCGAGTTCCACAGCATCGAAGCGTCGACGACGGCATCGACTGAGCCGGGCCAGGCCGCATTGGCAACCGACTGCCAGCCGCCGAACGACGCACCGTCGATCCGCAGATCCAAGGTCAGCGGACCCTGTCGCCGCTCCAACTCGGTCCTGATCACCCGAGCCTCGGCAACCGCGACCACGTGTGTCGGTCGACTAGGTCGGAGCACTCCGAGTCGAAGTGGTTGCACAATCATCGTGGTCGACCAGCTTGGGTGAGATGCCAGCGGTAGGCGGTCTCGAGGATCTCGTCGAGGCCATACCGCGGCGCCCAGTTGAGCAGCGCTCTGGCCCGAGTCGAATCGGAGAACGTGCTGATCGGGTCGCCGGCGCGGCGTTCGACCAAGACGTGGGGGACCGGGCGCCCGGCAATTCGTTCGACACCGTTCAGAACTTCCAGCACAGAGGAGCCGGTGCCCGTGCCGACATTCACTGCAATTGTCGCCCCACCGGTGGCGAGATAGTCGACCGCCGCGATGTGTGCAAATGCCAGATCGTCGACGTGGATGTAGTCGCGAATGCACGTGCCGTCGGGTGTCGGATAGTCGCTGCCGAACACCCTGAGCGGCTCACCGTCGGTGAGAAGCGCCTTGATTGCGACTGGAATCAGGTTCAGCGCGTAGGTCCAGTCTTCGCCGATCCGCGCATCGAAACTCGCCCCGGCGGCATTGAAGTAGCGCAGACTGACGCTGCGGATGCCATGCACTTCGCCATACCAGTGCAGCACCCGCTCGACCATCGCCTTGGTGTCGGCGTACACCGATTCCGGAACGATCGCCTGCTGCTCGTCAACCGGCACTCGGGACGGGTTGCCGTACACCGAACACGACGACGAAAACACGACCTGTTGCACACCTGCCCGCACGGCCGCATCGAGTAACCGAACCGTGTTGCCGACGTTGTTGCGGAGGTACTTCCCCGGTAGCCGCATCGACTCGCCGACGTTCTTGTAGGCAGCGAAGTGGACAATCGTGTCGACCCCGTACTCCCCGCATGTCCGCTCCACGAGAACCTCGTCGGATATGTCCCCGATCACCAACGGTGCGTCGATGACTGCGTCGGCGCGACCGAGTTCCAACGAGTCGAGCACGACCACCGGTCGCCCGGCGCCACGCAAGGCGCGGACGGTGTGGGAGCCGATGTACCCGGCACCACCGGTGACGAGCGTGGTGCCGGGCGTCGCGATAGTGGACGTTGTGCTCACGGTCCGGCACTGTACCGTTCGGCAGGTGATCGTCGCTGTCGTCGTGACTTACTCCGCACCCGCGAACATGCTGGAACGATGCATCGGCTCACTTCGTTCGGCGGGCGGTGTCGATCACATTGTTGTGGTTGACACCGGGGGACATGCGGTACCGTCCGACCCGGCGGTGGAACTGATTCAAACCGACAACCGCGGCTATGGCGCAGCCGCCAACCGCGGGTTCTCACGTGCGCTCTCAAGGGGTGCCACGGCGATCGCGCTGCTCAACGACGACGTCACGGTGCACTCGGGGTGGTTGCCACCGTTGCTCGCTGAACTGTCGACCGAAAATGTGGGAGCGGCGCAACCCAAGCTGCTCGTTGCGGGAAGTGTCCCGGCGCGGATCAACAGTCTTGGGGTCCAGCTCGGACCTGATGGTGCCGGCACAGACATTGGCATCGGTGACATCGACGTGGTCGTCGGACCACCCGCAGACATGAAGATCTTCACCGGTGGAGCCGTTGTTTTCACGCCTGCCTTCCTGACCGCGACTGGCGGGTTCGACGAACGCTATTTCCTGTACTACGAGGACGTCGATCTTGCCCTCAGAGGTCGATCACTTGGGTGGCGATACCGGCTTGTCCCCGCGTCTGTGGTCGAGCACGTCGGTGGCGCGTCGACCGGCCATGATGGCGGCGCAACCCGCTATCACCAGGAGCGGAATCGACTGCGAGCGGTATTTCGGCACGCTGACGCGGCCACAATTCTGCGAGCCGTGTGGCTGTCACTTCGTCGAATGAGGCATCAACCGCATGGTGCCCACTCGAGAGCCCTAGTGGCGGGGCTGGCAGGTGCGCCGGTTCAGTTCTACGAGCGATTCCGAAAACTGGACCACAGGCACTTGGGGATCAGCGACGAGCACGTCGACGGCGCAGCACCGCGCCCCACGCTTTGCGAAGGGGCGCCGCCAACTTGACGATCTTGGCGTCGTGCCACGCAGCGACCTCGGTTCGGAGGGCGGTGTTGTGCGCTCGGAGTTCGGAGATCTGGAACCGCAAATCGGCGGCCTCGTCGCCAACGATTGGCCAGTCAACCGGCGACTCGCTCAGCACGTCCTCGCCAGTTGCTTGTGCCTCGACGACGAACTGGTAGGTGTGAGCTTCCGGGTCAGCCTCGATGAACCGGATCACGGCAGGGCCGTGGATTCCCGGCGTGACGGGCAACAGGCTGGCACCGATTCCATTGCGAACCCGCTCAATCCGAGTTGCGACCAGCCCGACATCGGCGAGCAATTGGCGCAACGATGCCTTCGTGAACCATCGCAAGTGCGTTCGGTCGAGCAATCCGTCGTCCTGGTACTCCCACTTGCCCTCGAGCAGCATCAGCCGAATATCAATGTGGGCAACGTGGGGGACCGAGATCACGACTCGCCCTTCGGGGTCGAGCAATGTGAGCAGGTCCCGCAACACCGTAACCGGGTCGCGGAGATGTTCGAGCACATCGCCAAGCACGATCACATCGAAGGGTCCCGATTCGACGGTCGTGAGATCGTCGCGGTCGAGATCGATGACATGCACCGCTGACGCCCACGCCCGGGCCTCCTGTGCCGCTTGAGCGTCGATCTCAACGCCGATCACCGAGTTGCCGGCGGCGACGAGGTGTTGCGTAACGTGCCCGACCGAGCAGCCGACTTCGAGCACCCGATGCCCGGAGCCAACCAGTTGCAGGGCGTAACTGTGCGGATTGTTGGTGGCCGTCGGGTCGACTACCGTGCGATACGTCTCAGACATCTTGAATGTGATGGTACCCGCCACGAACACCGGCAACGGCCGGTCCTGTTGATCCAGGCTTAGAGCGTGTAGGGGTCGATTGCGTCAGGATCGATGTCGTACCGTTTGATCGCGTCATCGACCACCGATGCATCGATCTCACCTGTTTCGAGCAGGCCGGTCAGTACGCCGACCACGACATGCCCTGCATCGATCTCGAAGAAGCGTCGCAACGCTGCGCGGGTATCCGAGCGACCCATCCCGTCGGTTCCGAGAATGTTGAACGGTCGGTCCTTTGGAGCGAACCGGGCAACCTGCTCAGGCACGATCTTCATGAAGTCGGAGACCGCGGCGATCGGGCCACGCGACTGTTCGAGCAGTTGGCTCACCAATGGAACACGGCGCTCGTGCGACGGGTGCAACCGATTGTGGCGCTCGGCCGCCAGGGCGTCTTCACGGAGCCGCTTGTAACTCGTCACCGACCACAGTTCGGCGGCCACGTCATAGTGCTCGGCGAGTTCGGCGGCGGCCTCGCGGGCGGCAATGTGGGAGATCCCGCTGAACAGAATTGTGGCCCGCTTGGACGGGCCGTCTGGCGCCTCCGCCCAGCGGTACATGCCTTGCACAACACCCGCTTCGATCTCGTCGGCGCGGTCGGCGGGAAGCGCCGGCATCACGTAGTTCTCGTTGTACAGCGTGATGTAGTACATCACGTCACGGTCGGCCTCGCGGGCCGGATCGTTGGATTCGGGGCCGTACATGCGGCTGATCCCCGACTTGATAATCGCACCGACCTCATAGGCGAACGCCGGGTCGTAGGCCTGGACCGCCGGCACCGTCGACGCCAACACGAGGCTGTGACCATCCTGGTGTTGGAGGCCCTCACCCATCAGCGTCGTTCGACCAGCCGTGGCTGCCATCATGAAGCCGCGCGCTCGGATATCGGCGGCCTGCCAGATGAGGTCGCCGACACGCTGGAATCCGAACATCGAATAGAACGTGTAGAACGGAATCATCGGGACGCCGCGTGTCGAGTACGCAGTTCCAGCGGCGATAAAACTCGCCATCGAACCGGCCTCGGTGATGCCTTCCTCGAGGATCTGTCCGTCTTTGCTCTCGGCGTATGAGAGCAGCAGGTCATGGTCGACCGGCTCGTACTTCTGACCCTGCGAGGCGTAGATCTCGAGCTCTCGGAAGAGCGAGTCCATACCGAACGTGCGAGCTTCATCAGGGATGATCGGCACGACCCGGCGTCCGATGTTCTCGTCGCGACACAGGCTGCGAAGCAGCCGCGTGAAGCCCATCGTGGTCGAGACTTCCTGCGTACCGGAACCGGCCCGCATCTCGTCGAAGGTCGAAGTAGCCGGGAGCGGCAGCGGCTGACGAGCAACGGTGGATCGGCGTGGCATCGGGCCACCCAGCGCCTTACGACGCTCCATCATGTACTGGTACTCGATCGAGTCGATCGGTGGTCGGTAGTACGGCGGATCCTCAGCTTCAATCGACTCGTCGGGAATCTCGTCGTGCAGGTGGAGTCGGTCACGCAGGTCGAGGATCTGCTGTTTGGTCATCTTCTTGATTTGATGGGTCGAGTTGCGAGCCTCGAAACCAGGCCCAAGTGTCCAGCCCTTGATCGTCTTACACAGGATCACGGTTGGGCGGCCACTCCCGAGGTTCTCGGTCGCAGCTTTGTAGGCGGCGTGCAGCTTGCGGTAGTCGTGCCCGCCACGCGGCAGGTTGCGCAGGTCGTCGTCGGTGAGGTGCGACACCATCTGGCGAAGGCGCGGATCTGGCCCGAAGAAGTTCTCGCGGATGTAGGTGCCACTCTCGATTGCATAGCGTTGAAACTCTCCATCGACGGTCGAGTTCATCTTGTTGAGCAGCACGCCGTCTTTATCTTGGGCGAGCAGTGCGTCCCACTTCGAACCCCATACGACCTTGATCACGTTCCAACCAGCACCGCGGAATACCGCTTCCAACTCCTGGATGATCTTGCCGTTGCCACGGACCGGGCCGTCGAGGCGCTGAAGGTTGCAGTTCACGACGAACACCAAGTTGTCGAGTTGCTCGCGTGACGCCAGCGAAATCGCCCCGAGTGTTTCGGGCTCGTCGCACTCGCCGTCACCCAGAAACGCCCAAACACGACTCTGCGATGTGTCGTCGATCTGGCGGTTGAGGAGATAGCGATTGAAGCGTGCGTGGTAGAGCGCGGTAATCGGGCCGAGCCCCATTGACACCGTCGGGAACTCCCAGAAGTCGGGCATCAGGCGCGGGTGCGGATAGCTCGATAGGCCGCGACCGTTACGGCCGATTTCCTGGCGGAAGTGATCGAGGTCGTCATCCGTGAGGCGACCCTCGAGATAGGCGCGGGCGTAGATCCCTGGCGCAGCATGACCTTGGAAGTAGACGTGGTCGCCTGGCGTGCCACCGTCTTTCCCGCGGAAGAAATGATTGAAGCCGATCTCGTACAGCGAGGCGGAACTGGCGAAGGTCGACAGGTGGCCGCCAATCCCGTCGGCGTGCTTGTTGGCCTTGACCACCATCATCGCTGCGTTCCACCGGATGAACGCCCGGATGCGGCGCTCGATGTGCTCGTCGCCTGGAAACCACGGCTCGTGTTCGCGAGGAATCGTGTTGACGTACGGGGTACTGACCGTGGCCGGGAAGCTCACCTGGCTGGCGCTCGCCCGATCGAGCAGCTTCGACAGCAGGAATCGGGCACGACTCTTGCCGTATGTGTCGACCACCGCGTCCAGCGAATCGAGCCATTCCTGCGTCTCGGTCGGGTCAATGTCGGGCAGCTGGTGTACATAGCCGTCAAAAATCATGGCGGCATTCTCGCAGAGTTACCGACGAGTACCTCCCGATCCACCTGAAATCGGTCGAGGGGGGTGTCTACACTCCAAGTTCGCATGAACGACCAGGCCAACACTGACCAGGCCAACACTGTCCAGGTCAACACCGTCGTCTATACCGATGGGGCCTGTTCGGGAAACCCCGGGCCCGGTGGTTGGGCGTGGGCTGTTTCGCCGGAAGGGTTGCCGAACGGTTCCGGTGGCGAGCCGCACACGACGAACCAACGTATGGAGTTGCTCGCCGTACTTGAGGCACTTCGTTCGCTCGGTGTCGGGTCAGAGTCCGGGCGGATCGAGGTCGTCTCGGATTCGACGTATGTGGTCAAGTGCTTCAACGACCGCTGGTGGGCGAAATGGCAACGCAACGGTTGGAAGAACTCGAAAAAGGAGCCGGTCGCCAACACCGACATCTGGAAGCCGCTGATCGAGTTGGTCAATTCCGGCGACGTTTCTTTCCGGTGGGTCAAGGGTCACTCGGGTGACCGAATGAACGATCTCGTTGACCAGCTGGCAGTTCGCGCAGTCACGGCGGGTTGATCCAACCTGATCAATACTTGAGACTCTGGCTGGGCGTGCCGATACGGAGGCGTGACGTTACAAACGTGTGACAGTTCGGTACGGTGCAGCTCCATGAGGGTCCGCGTTTCCATTGTTGTCGCGACCATTCTGGCGTCTGTCCTGCCCGTCAGCCCGGTTTTGGCGGCTCCGGCTGGGAACGACTCGGTTGTGGCGTTCATCGTGCGCGGCGTCGGGAACGGTCATGGACGTGGCCTCAGCCAGTGGGGGGCCTACGGCCGAGCGGTCAACGGTGGTCAGTCGTGGCAGACGATTCTCGACGCGTACTACGGAGGCACAATTTCGGGAACTCGCTCCGAGCCGAACATGCGTGTCCAACTCACCAAATTCGACGGATTGGAGACCGTCGGTGTGATCTCGCGTGCTGGAGCCGCCCGATGGCACGGGTCGACCACGAACTACACCTCGATGTACGCCGTCGAAACATCGCAGAACCAGTTCTCCGTGTACGGTGCCCCCACCACACTCGTGTGCCCAGATGCCGCCGACCAGGTCAACTGGGGTACACCGCTGGCGACCAATGTCGCCGGGCCGATTGTTTTTTCCACAACCGAGGATCCATCAGTCGGCTCAGCGGGATCGGCGCTCGGATTGTGCGATCCAAGAACCGGTGCCGTTACCCACTATCGCGGCCGAATCGAAGTGATCAACACATCGGTCGGCAATCGGGTCGTCAATCAACTCGATGTCGAAAATTATTTGCGGGGGGTTGTCCCGAAGGAGTCGCCAGCAAGCTGGGGTGATGCCGGCGGCAGGGCTGGAATGAACGCCCTGAGAGCGCAGGCGGTTGCCGCCCGGTCGTACGGCCTTGCGCAGAACCGTTACAGCTACGCCAAGACGTGCGATACCACGTCGTGTCAGGTCTACGCCGGAGCAGCGATTCGCGCCTCGGCCACGGCAAACGGATTTGTCGCTGTCGAGCAGCCAAATACCGACGAGGCAATCACGAACACCGTCGGAACGGTTCGGCTCAAGAACACTGCTGTCGTGTCGACTGAGTTTTCGGCGTCAAACGGACCGCGGACTGCCGGTGGTTCGTTCCCCTCGGTCGACGATCCGTGGGATGACGTTCCGGGGAACCCCAATCATCGCTGGACGAGAATCATCGATGCCGACGACATGATTGCAAAGTACGGACTCACCAATGCCAATGGAGTCGTCACCGCGCGTGCCTCCAACTCACCGTATGACGGGATCTGGGCCAACGAAGTCCGTCTCGGGAATGGGTCGACGGTTTCGGCATGGGACTTTCGGAACGCCTTCGGTCTGCCGACACCGGGGTTCGAGTTGATACCGGTTCGGCGCAACGTCACGAGCCTGACCGGTTTTGGATTCATCGGCGACTCGGTGGGCGAGAGCATCGCTGGAGCGCCCACTTCAGACTTGCGGGCCCTACTCGACGGCGTCCACGCCGCGGCGACCTTTGACGCCAAGTCCAGCCGGCGCACGCAGGGCGGAACTGTGCTACCAGACGGCGTCGGGGCTGCAGGTTTGATACCGGTTGGAACCGACCTCGTGATCGTCGCGCTCGGCTACAACGACGACCCGGCATCGATGCCCGGACGGATCGACGCACTCATGACCGTGTTGCGGCAGCGCAGTGTCCGTTCTGTCGGCTGGGTCAACCTGTCTGAGCGCCGACCGCACTTCGCCGTCACCAACGCCGCTCTCAACGCAGCGAGGTCGCGATGGTCGGAGTTGACCGTGCTCGATTGGGAATCTGCGAGCGACGATTTTGTCGCCGACCGGTGGTACTCCGACAACGTTCATCTGACCGCCACCGGTCGAGCTGAATACTCATCGTGGCTTCGAGATGTGGTGTTAGCTCACGCCGGTCGGCCGGTCGTGCCCGGCGTCCCACTTCGAATTCCCGTGCTCGGTCAGCGGGGTGTCCCTGCGACTGGAGTTTCCGGCGTTGCGTTGAATGTGACGGCGGTCAATCCGACCGGCCCCGGGTATCTCCGGGTGTGGCCGTGCGGGTCGCCCGAACCGACGACGTCGACAGTCAACTTTCTGACAGCGGGCGCGATTGAGCCGAATGGTGCGTTGGTACCCCTTGATTCAAGCGGTGAAGTCTGCATACGAACCCTGGTCGCCACCGACGTAATCGTTGATGTTGCCGGCTGGTTTGCGCAGGGCCTTGAGTTGGCGACTGGCCGGTTGGTGGATACCCGAGAGAGCGTTGCCCGGGTCGTGCCCGGCGTTCCGCTGCGGGTCGACGTGCTGAATCAGTTCGGCGTCCCGGCGGCAGGCGTCGTCGGCGTCGCGCTGAATGTGACCGCGGTGAATCCGATTGGTCCTGGTTACCTACGTGTGTGGCCGTGCGGGGCACCTGAACCCACGACATCGTCGGTAAATTTCATCAGGGCGGGTGCCGTCGAGCCGAACGGTGTTGTGGTTCCTGTCGACACGACTGGACAGGTGTGCATTGCGTCGCTGGTCGAGACTGACGTGGTCGTCGACTTGGCTGGTTGGTTTTCGAAGGGCCTGGGGTCGGCGACTGGGCGGTTGGTGGATACCCGAGAGGGTGGTGGTCGGGTCGTCCCGGGTGCGCCTTTGCGGGTCAAGGTGCTGAATCAGTTCGGTGTGCCGGCCGCCGGGGCGGTTGGGGTGGCCTTGAATGTGACCGCGGTCAATCCGAGCGGTCCCGGTTACTTGCGTGTGTGGCCGTGTGGTTCGCCGGAGCCGGAGACATCGTCGGTGAACTTCGTGAGCGCAGGAGCCGTCGAGCCGAACGGTGTCGTCGTTCCCGTCGATGCCACCGGTGAAATCTGCGTTGGGACGCTCGTGTCGACCGATGTGGTTGTCGACGTCGCCGGCTGGTTCGACAGTGAGAGTGGTCTCAACGGCAGCGCGGGTGGACGAATCGTCGACACGCGCTACGGCGTCGGTCCGATTCCCGGCCGTTAGTCACGTCAGTAGCGACGGAGCGTCCTCTCAGATTCTCGATCCGGCCGTTCAGCCGCGTATTGTCCGCGGCATGGATATCAATGGTGTGAGCGCAATCGTTACGGGTGGGGCATCGGGGATTGGTGCGGCGGCGGCCCGCAAGTTGGCAGCGCTGGGCGCCAAGGTCGTCGTTGCCGATCTCCAGGAGGAGCAAGGCCGAGCGGTCGCCGACGAGATCGGCGGGGCATTCTGCAAGGTCGATGTGACCAACACCGACGACATCATCGAGGCCGTCGAAATGGCCAAGTCGATGGGTCCGGTGCGCGTGCTGGTCAACTCGGCCGGGATCGGTTGGGCGCAGCGCACCGTCGGCAAAGACGGA
>JANOTN010000462.1:0-3415 GCA_031416375.1 Ilumatobacteraceae bacterium | reverse complement strand
CATGACGGTGACAGGGAGCGCATGGAGCGGCTCCTGGTCGAGGCCGAAGCGATCTCCGACGGTCACCCGGATGTGGTCGCGCTCGGTGCCGTCGCCCGCGCCACGTATTGGATCGACCGGGACGATCTCGGCAAGGCCGGGACTGCGCTCGAGCAGATGATGGAACACCTGCGGCTGACGCCTGCGTTGGCGTGTCCCGAACGAGGGATCTGGGCGCTGTTCCAAGCCCTCGACGGAGACCAGGGGAGCGCGGCGCTTGAGGAGCTGGACGCGTACGTCGGTCCGAACCACGTGATGATCGACAGCTACCGGAACTACGCGCGGGCGGTTCTGCTCGGACGGCGCGGAGCACTCGACGACGCGAACCGCCATGTCGCACTGGCCGAGCGCGTTCAGCCGCCTCCGTGGTTCCAGCGCTACGCCCGCCGGCTGGTGGCCGAGTCGGCACACGCCGACGGCTGGGGAGACCCGGTCACGTGGCTGCGTAATGCCTGCAGCTTCTTCGAGACACGCGGCGACGACCGTCTCGCTTCCTCGTGCCGATCGTTGCTGGGGAGGCTCGGGGCCGCAGTCCCTCGCCAGCGACGAAGCGACGAACGCGTCCCACCCCGGTGGCGGGCGCTCGGCGTTTCCGCCCGCGAAGCCGACGTGCTGGAGTTGCTGGCTGACGCCCGGTCGACCCGGAGCATTGCCGAGACGCTGCACGTTTCGCCCAAGACGGTCGAACGCCACATCGCGAACCTCGCAACCAAGCTCGGTCTCGAGGGGCGCACGGCTGTCGTCGCCTTCGCGGCGCGTTCCGCCCGGGAGCGCTCCGACTGATCGGCTCCCTTGAGAATGGGGGTGCGCCGATCTGGAATGGGGGCCGCCCCGATGCGCCGGTCGTCGGCGAGGCGCACGATGCGATGACCGGGAACCCCCGGAACCGCAACCAAACGAAGGGACCGACCATGCAGGTCATCGCAATCCACGACGTCGACGACGTCAAGCACTGGTTCAACTCGCCGGCACGCTCGGAGTTCTTCGAGGCCCGCGGCATGAAGGCCACCGCCTTTCGCGACCCGGCAGCCAATGGCAATACCGTTGCCGTGCTGATCGAGGCACCCGATATCGAGTCGCTCCAGGCCGCGCTCGCCACTCCCGAGGCGAAAGTCACCGAGGACCACGACGGCGTCCACGTCGAGACGATCAAGCTCTTCGTGGACGCGTAGAGAAGACCCACCCGACAGCCCGCGTGGGCGGGGACGCACGGCTGTCGCGACGAACACTGCAACCACCGAAAGGACTTCACATGAACATCGAGGAGTACGAGACCACCATCGCCACGTTCGGCCAGGTGCTGGCTGGAGTGGCACCCGAACAGATCAGATGCTCGACGCCGTGCGCCTCGTTCAACGTCGCTCAACTCATCGATCACACCATCGGCACCCAGCACATGGTCACCGACGCGCTGCAGGACAAGCCGTTCAACATGACCGGCGTCGAGGTGGCTCGTGGCGAACACGCCGCGGCCTTCTACCGAGCGGCGGCCGATGCCGTCGCCGAACTCCGTCGAGAGGGCGCAACGGACAAGGTCGTGACCTTGCCGTTCGGCGCCTTCTCGGGTGAGAGGCTGATGGGCCTGGCGGTGCTGGACACGTTCCAGCACGCGTGGGACTTGGCCAAGGCCACAGGACAGGACACCGACCTGGATGCGGGGCTGGCCGAGTCCTTAATGGGCTTGGCAGTCGCACACATGGCCCACGCCCCGCGCGGAGAGGAGCCCGCCCCGTACGGACCGGAGCAGACGGCCCCGGCAGGAGCGCCGGCCGCGGATCGCCTGGCGGCGTTTCTCGGCCGGGTCGTCTGATCCGTCGACGTCGGCGTGTGCGTCGCACTCGCCGCACTCGCCTGCCAGCGCTGGGCGAGGTGTACGCCGTGGCGGCCGGCGTTCACCACGCGCGTGCGTTGCTTCGCCCGGCCCCCTGACCGTGCGCCCGCACGACCGAGACGCACGCCAAACGATGGCACCGCTGTTCCCGGCCAGTGAGTGGTTCTGACCTGCACGGCTCCACAACCATCCCGGGCCGACGACGTCCGCGCCGCCCGCCCGAACGCGTTCGCGGAGGCCGCGATCTGCGGACACCACGAGCACGGGCTCGATCGCCTCGGCGGCGATGGACGCGAGAGTGTCGTCTCCATCACCTGGAGCGTGGACGACCTCGACCCCGTCAGCCGCGGCCTCCTCCGCGCCCTGTCGGGCCCGACCCTCGAGCACGACCACGACTGGCGAGGAGAGCAGGCCGGCGGCCGTCGCCCCCCGGATTTGCTCTACGAGATCGCGCGCGGCCCCGGCACGGTCGCGCCACCATCCAGTTGGACGGGAACCGACGACGTTGGCACCATCGACGAGCAGCACACTCGAAGAGTCGCGCACCTCGATGGTGCCGGGCGAGCCGTCACTCGACGATGTCCATCGCGAGCCAACGCTGCGGTGTCCCAGAACGCCGGGGATGCGGGTGACCAGTAGTGGGCTGTCGGCGATGTGCTTCCTCACGCGGCAACCGCAGCGAGGGCCGCTCAACTCAGGGGCGACCATCTTCCGAAAATGACTTGAGTGAGCACGGCACGGGCATCGGCCGCGAAGTCGGGTAGGTCATCGGCAGCAGTTGTGACGAGCACATCGAGGTCGATCGACCAGTAGCCGTAAACGATGCGGTTCCGCATCCGGATCGGCGCCGCCCAAGCAACGCCTGGATGAGCATCCTTCGTCGCCTCGGATAGTTGGCCCACCGGCACCGTGAAGTTCCACAACAACGCATCTTGCCGATCCCGGTCGGACTCGAAGTCGTCCAATGAACGACCCTCCGTCAGGCCAATGATGCGTTCGACCGCGTCCACGATCTCGGTTAACAACAGACGGTCACGCCGCATACAGCGTTGTCGCCAGCTCGTCGACCTCATCACGCAGCAAAGGGTGGACGGCCTTCCTCGCCACGAGATCGACGTCACGGCCGAACAGCTCAGCGAGTTCGTCCTCGAGATCATCGATTCCGAAACCGAGTCGAGCCCCCGGCGCGAGCACGTAAGGCAAGTCGACGTCGCTGTCTGGGCCGGCATCCCCCCGAGCGACTGAACCGAACACCGCCAGTTCAGCGATCCCGTAGCGCTGGCAGATCTCGACAATACGCGCCGGATCGACCGCTTGCCCATCCGCTCTGATCGCGGAAGAGATGCTCACCAAACCATTCTCGCATTCCTGATGAGCGATTCGGACCTACCACTGACGACTCGAGATCCTCCACACCACCCAACCGAACTCTCGCTCGCGCCATGGGGTTCGTCGCGGCCGTCCCGGTTACCGCCTGGTTGAGCGAACCGCATGAGCGGGTGGGTGGGTGGGTGGGTGGGTGAGCGTCGCCGCGGCCCTGACCCG
>JANOTN010000461.1:0-7803 GCA_031416375.1 Ilumatobacteraceae bacterium | reverse complement strand
GCCACCCACACGTCGAGCTGCGTCTGCGCGTCCGCGATCGAGTCGAACACCTTGCCGTTCAAGAACTCGACGCGCATCGTCTTGTGCCAGCGCTCGATCTTGCCGGTCGTAGTCGGCGACCGCGGTCTGGTGAGGATGTGCTTGATCCCGTTCTCCCTGCAGATCCTGTCGACAGCACCTCACCCGTCTCGGGACCGAAGCGGCCGGTGAACACCTTGCCGTTGTCCGTCAAGATCTGCAGTGGGACACCGTGGCGGCGCATCGCCAACGCCAGCGCATCACACGTCGGACGAGCCGTCGCCCGAGCAACGACGTGGGCGGAGATGCAGAACCTCGAGTGGTCATCGACACCGGACACGATCTTGGCCTCCGAACCATCGGCGAGCTTCACACCACCAACGATGTCCATCTGCCACAACTCCATCGCCCGCGACCGCTCCCAACGCTTGTAGTCCGACCGCTTCCGCTTACGCGCCTGAGGCGTGATCAACCGCTGACGCACCAAACACCGATAGATCGCCGACAACGACGGCAACGGCTCGACACCGTCCTTGCCGAGCTGATGCCCAATCGTGCGCGGACCCCAGCCCGGATGCTCACGACGCAACCCAATGACCCGAGCTTCAACCTCGGCAGGCATCTGATGCGGACACGACAACGGCCGCGCCGAACCATCGACAAGACCGGCCAGACCCTGGGACGCGTACCTGCGCAACCACTCATGAACCGTCTGTCGCGCCACCCCGTTGCGGCGGGCCACATCGGTGACCGACGCCCCGTTGTTCAACACCTCGAGCACTGCTTGATATCGCTGTTCCACGACACTCAACTCCACGATCACCAGCACCGACCCCCTCGAACCAGACGAGCCCACATGCCCGTCACCAAGAAGGCTGACCGCGATCGACAAGCACAAGTGTCAGCCAGCTACCGAAGTCACTGTCGCCCAGCAACCGAAGCCGCGTCCCAAAACTGTCACCCACCTACCGAAGCCACACTGTCAAGCATGAACCGGAGTCGCACAGCGGATGAGGCATGCGCTACCCGACCCGCCGGTAGAAGTCCGGTAGAAGTCGGGGGGCCCAGACGCGAAAAGACCCCCGCTGAGCTGGGGTCTTCCAGTGGGCGAGGGGGGACTTGAACCCCCACACAGTTACCTGTACTAGCACCTGAAGCTAGCGCGTCTGCCATTCCGCCACTCGCCCGAGTGGAACGTCAGGCTAACCCGCTGACTGATGTGGCGGCAACACCGCAACGTCCCACGCAGCTCGTGCGGTCTGGCGGCGCGATCCGCTGGTGCGACTATGTAATCGCGCCAGCAGACGCGACGCACGAGATCTGGTGGCGCGATCACGGCCTGCGACTACGTAATCGCGCCGGCAGACGCGATTACGTTGGTCGGCGTCCCGGTGCGGTCTGGCTGACCAGCGCGACCAGTAGCCTTCCTCCGACCATGGGGATGCAAGGACTTGAGCACCGTCTGGAGCGTATGGTCGAGGGTGTGTTCAGACGTTCGCGCACCTCCATACGTCCAATCGAACTTGGCCGACGACTGATTCGGGAGATGGACGACCATCGTTCGGTCGACGTCAAAGGCCAACGGATCGTACCCAACGACTTCGTCGTGATGCTCTCAGGCAATGATCATGCTGGTTTCGCCGATATTGAGGATGCCTTACGGACCGAACTGGTCGAGGCAATCCGTGAGTACGCCCGTGAGGAGGGCTACCAGTTCATGGGGCCCGTGTCCGTCGAACTGCGGGTCGACAACTCGCTCAAGGCCGGCCGATTCGGGATCGCGTCGCAACTCAAGCAACCCGAACCGGGCAAGCGGCCTGGGACGATCGTGATGCCGTCCGGCGACCGCATCGAGCTGGCCGACGAACGCAACATCATCGGCCGCCTCTCCGACTGTCGGATCATGTTGAGCGACGGCAACATCAGCCGCCACCACGCAGTCATCAACCGATCCGGAAGCGGCTTTGTGATCGTCGACCGCGGCTCGACCAACGGCACCTTCGTGAACGGCGAACGGATCGCCGCAGACCGCCGACTGCTCGATGGTGACATCATCACGATCGCCTCCATCAACCTTCGGTTCGAGGCTTCGTAACCGCTGTCGCCATGCCTGATTCGGTCCTCGACATCCTCAAGCTGGTACTCCTGGCTTTGCTCTACCTGTTCTTCGCGCGCGTCTTGTGGGCTGTGTGGAGTGAAGTCCGCCAGCCAGTCAACGCCCCGGCCGCTCCGACGAGCTCACCGGGTGCACCAGGTTCAACGGCAGGATCATCACCGAGCACCGGCAAGCGAACGACGAAGCCTCCGAAGGGGCGCGGCACGCGCCCCGCCCGACTCTTGGTGCTTGAGCCGAAGGAACGGCGGGGAACCACATTCGCGATCGCCGGGCCGGTCACCATCGGACGCGACGACGACAACACGATTCAGATCACCGATGACTCGTTCATCTCCGCCCATCACGCACGAGTTTCGATCGCCAGCGGTCACGTCGTCGTCGATGACCTCGGTTCGACCAACGGAACGATCCTCAACGGTACGAGGTTGACCGTGCAGCGCACCGTCCACACCGGCGACCGCATCCAGATCGGCTACACCGTTCTGGAGGCCCAGTAATGGCTGAACTTCGCTGGGGCACCGCGACGCACGAAGGTCAAATCCGACCGCAGAACGAGGACAACGCCCACGCCGACAACGGGCTGTTCGTCGTCGCCGACGGGATGGGCGGTCATCTGGCTGGCGAAGTCGCCAGCGAGATGACGGTGACTCGCCTGCACGAGCGGCTGCCGTTCGGCGTTGCCAACTCACTCAGCGACCTGGTAGCTGCGATCAACGAGGCCAACGGTGAGATCTACGAGGCCTCGCTCGTGAACGCCGACCAGGCCGGGATGGGCACAACGGTCACCGCCATCGCGGTTGTCGCCGACCCGCATGACGGCGAGGTTTTGGCGGTTGCCAACGTCGGTGATTCGCGCAGTTACGTGCTCCGCCACCGCAAGCTGCGCCAGGTCACGATCGATCACAGCTTCGTGCAGGAACTCGTAGCCGAAGGAGCGATCTCGCGTAACGAGGCTCGGATGCATCCGCGCCGCAACATCGTCACTCGAGCGCTCGGGATCGAACCAATTGTGCGTGTCGATTCCTGGACGATGCCGATCATTCGCAACGACCGATTCCTGCTATGCAGTGACGGCCTCGTCGACGAGGTCGCGGACGACGACATCGAGGCCGTGCTGCTTGCCCATCCCGATGATCCGCAAGCGGCGGCCGAGGCGTTAGTTGACGCTGCCAACGCCTCCGGTGGCCGCGACAACATCACGGTGATCGTGGTCGATGTGATGGCGGGTGACGATCCCCCCGATCCGACGCAAGAGTTTGATGTTGTCCCGCTATGGAACGACGACGAGCACGAAGCGACCAAAACCGGCGAGGTCCAAATCATCTCGGACCCACCTGACACACCCGTTGTGCCCGACACACCCGACGTGCCCGTTGTGCCCGTTGTGATCGAGGCAGATGCCAGCAGCTCAGTCGACACACCGGCGCTGTATGACAGTGAAGCCGACCCGCCGGTCACCGCCGCCAAGAAGGGCGGAAGGCTCGGCCGGTTCCTGCTCGGGCTCGGGGTGGCGGCGGTGCTCGTGCTCGGGTTCTCGATCCTTGCTGCATGGGCCCGCAACGGGTACTTCGTCGACTTTGATGAAGCCGAACGGGTCGCTGTCTTCCAGGGTCATCGTGACGGTGTGTTGTGGTTCGAACCGACGCTCGAGTCCCCCGGTCAGTACACCCGCGATCAACTCGACGACCGTTCGCTGACGAGAATCGAGTTGGCTCAAGGGTTCGAATCACTCGCCAGCGCCGAGCGATTCGTGTCTAGCCTCATGGCAACAGCCACCACAACGGTGCCGCCGACCACGACCACGACGCCGACCACAACCACGACGACAACCACAACCACCATCGCGCCGACGACCACGACGGTGCCGTAATGGTTGCGGGCGCGATGCCGGTCTCGGCCCGCCTGGTCAAGCGGCGGCGATCAACCGAGCTCACGTTGATCGCGATGGCTGCGGCAATCACGGGTGTCGCCTACACGCTCGCTTCACTCGGGGCCAACGCCGCTATCCCCGTCAAGATCGGGCCGTTTCTCGTCTTGCTGCTGATCCTGATCGGCGTTGCCCACGTCGCCGTTCGGCTGCTCGCCAAGGGGGCTGACGGCACGCTGCTCCCGCTGGCGGTGCTGCTACACGGAATCGGTTACGTGATGATCACCCGGCTCGACGACCGTCTGGCCGGCCTGCAATCGATGTGGAGTTTAATTGCGATCGCCGCCTTCGTGGCAACCTTGTTGTTCGTCCAACGCGCTTCTGACCTGGCTCGTTACAAATGGATCCTGTTCTTCGCCGGTTCGATCCTGCTGCTTTTGCCGATGGTTCCCGGTCTGGGTACGAGCGTCGGCGGTGCCCGGATCTGGGTCAAGGTCGGCCCGCTCAGTTTCCAGCCCGGCGAGTTCGCCAAACTCACGCTGGCAGTCTTCTTCGCCGGTTACCTCGCCGAGCGGCGCGAGCTGATCGCCGCCTCGACCTGGAAACTTGGTCCGCTTCGGATCCCAGAGTTGCAGTACATCGCTCCGATTCTCGTGGCCTGGGGTTTCGCTGTGCTCGTGATGGTCGGCGAGCGCGACCTCGGTTCGTCGCTGCTGTTCTTCACCCTGTTCGTGGTGATGATGTGGGTCGCCACCGAACGAGTGAGCTACCTGATCATCGGGTTCATGATGTTCGGTGTCGCCGCCTTCGCCGCCTGGAAAATGTTCGGCCACGTGCAAACCCGTGTTGACATCTGGCTCGATCCGTGGGCCGACGAATACGGCAAGGGTTTCCAGATCGTGCAAGCGCTGTACGGGATCGGCGACGGCGGAATTGTCGGCACCGGCCTCGGCCGTGGCAGCCCAGACAAGGTTCCAGAAGCTCAGAACGACTTCATCTTCGCGGCGATTGGCGAGGAGATGGGTTTGGTCGGGGCGACCTCGATCCTGATGACGTATCTGCTCCTGATCGGCGCAGGTCTGCGGGTAGCCCTGCGCACCGACCGCACGTTCGAGAAACTGCTCGCCACCGGCCTCACCACGATCGTCGGGGTGCAGGCGTTCATCATCATCGGTGGAGTGATCAAGGTCGTGCCACTGACGGGAATCACACTGCCGTTCGTAAGCTATGGCGGCTCGTCGTTGCTGTCGAACTACATCCTGCTGGCGATCCTGTTGCGGTTGAGCGACGCCGGTGCCCGTCGCCTCGGGGAACTGCCAGATGACCCGACTCCACGTGAACGCTGGGGTGCATGGCGTCTGCGCCGGAGTTCACACCAGTCCGGCCTCAACACAGTCGAGATCAACGAAGTCGTCTCGTGAACCGCCAGATCCGACAACTCGCAGCTGGCCTGATCAGCCTCTACATCGTGTTGTTCGCCGCCCTCAATTATTGGCAGGTCGGCCGCACCGAGGAGTTGGCGTCAGAGCCGAGCAATACACGCGCTCTGATCCGCCAATTTGATCAACCCCGAGGCCAGATCGTCACCGCCGACGGTGTCGTGATTGCGCGCTCAGTTCAAGCCACGGGCGAGAGTGACGTCAGGTTCGTGCGTCAGTATCCGACCGGTGATCTGTTCGCCCACATCACCGGATACCACACGTTCGGGCTGGGTTCAACACAACTCGAACGGACCGAAACCGGTGTCCTCACCGGTGACACGTTCACCCAACAGGTGCGGGCGATCGACGACATCTTCAATCCGAATGTCGACTCCTCAGGCGAGGTCCGACTCACGTTGCGCAACGACATGCAGAACGTCGCCAAGTTCCTGCTCAACAACCGGGAAGGTTCGATCGCCATGGTCGAGGTCGAGACGGGTGCGATTGTCGCCATGTGGAGTGCACCGAGCTACAACCCGAACCTGGTGGCGAGCAGCGACTACGAGGCCGCCTTCGAGTACCTGACCGAGTTGCAGAACGACGATCGGGATCCTCTGTTAGCCAACGCCTATCAGCAGCGCTACATGCCGGGTTCCACGTTCAAGGTGCTCACGACCGGTATCGCCCTCGACGACGGTGTCATCAATCTCGAAAGCTTCTGGGCCGATGAACGTGAATTCCTTCCGCCACAAACCAACGATCCGATCGAGAACTACAACGGCTCGCTCTGTGGTGGAGATCTCACAACCGTGTTCGCCCGGTCGTGCAACATACCGTTTGCCCGCACCGCGCTCGAACTCGGACCTGATCGATTCTTTGCCGGGATGGCCCGATGGGGGATCGGCGAAGAGGTCCCGATCGATCTTCCTCGCGCCGCCGCCAGCACCATCGGCAGCATGGACAACCTCGATCAAAACCTCCCGCTGCTGGCGATTCGAGGTTTCGGTCAGAACGACGTCCAGATGGTTCCACTCCACATGGTGATGGTTGCCGCCGCCGTTGCCAATCGCGGCGACATGATGAAGCCGTTCGTCGTCGACGCCGAACTCGACCACTCCCTTCGCGTGATCAACCGAACTCAGCCAGAGGTCTGGAAACGACCGATCACGCCCGCCACCGCTGAGATCTTGAACAACCTGATGGTCGGCGTCGCCGAAACCGGTACGGCGAGCTGCTGCATCGGGTTGGCAAATGGGATCACGGTCGCAGCCAAAACCGGTACCGCGCAGCTCAATGGTCCGGGTGAACCGGAACGATCACACGCCTGGATCGTCGCCTACGCCCCCGTTGAGGCACCGAAGTACGCCGTGGTCGTGATGTTGAAAGGCACCGACGCTGAGATCTCGGCCGGCACCGGTGGCCGCCTTGCCGGCCCAATCGCCAAAGCAATGCTCGACGAAATCTTCAAGATCGACCCACCCGTCCCCGTCATCACGCCCCCCACGCCCCCCACGCCCCCCACCAGTGCTCCGGTCGCGCCATGACACGCTGTGGCAGGAGTTACGACATACCGAGGGCGTTTCGCCTGCCGCAGAGTCATTGGGCCGGACCGGACCGGGTGGCACACGTGACGGTGACTGTGGACTTGACTGTCGGGTCGATAACCTCGGGCAACGTTCTTCGACCCACCGTGTGGCCCGTCGAACAGAGGCCTCAAGCATGAGCAACAGCGGCGACGCAACGGTCATCAATGACCGCTACGAGATCCACAAGCGCGTTGGACGCGGCGGCATGGCCGACGTTTTCCTGGCGCGCGACCGCTTGCTCGACCGTCAAGTGGCAATCAAAGTGCTGTTCCCCGAGTTCGCCATCGACCCGAACTTTGTCGAACGGTTCCGTCGCGAAGCTCAGGCAGCCGCCAACTTGAGCCATCCGAACATCGTCAACGTTTTCGATTGGGGCAAGTACGAGGGCACCTACTTCATCGCCATGGAGTACGTGCAGGGTCGCACACTCGCCGAGATCCTCAAGACCAACAAGCGGCTAACTCCAAAGCAGGCTGCCGAGATCGCTTCCGAAGTTGCCGCTGCACTTGGGTTCGCCCACGAGGCCGGGTTGGCGCACCGCGACATCAAGCCAGCCAACATCCTGATCGGATCCAACGGGCAGGTCAAAGTCGCTGACTTTGGGATTGCACGGGCGATGAACAGTGCAACCGAATCGAACCTCACGCAGGCCGGTTCGGTGATGGGCACCGCCTCGTATTTCTCCCCCGAACAGGCTCAAGGTGCCCAGCCCGACCCTCGCAGCGACCTCTACTCGCTCGGGATCGTGATGTACGAAATGGTGTCAGGCAAGCCGCCGTTCGCCGGCGACAACCC
>JANOTN010000460.1:0-3588 GCA_031416375.1 Ilumatobacteraceae bacterium | reverse complement strand
AAGGTGCTCTCTGGGTATCACCGGCCTGACCCCGGAGCCCTCGTACAGATTGGCGGGCGGGATTTGATCCTGGCGAGTGCTCACAGTTCGTACGAGTTGGGTGCAAGATTCGTTCATCAGGACCTGGGCCTAGTTGAGGCGGCGTCGATCATCGACAACCTGGCGTTCGGTCCAGGTTTTCCGACGAAGTGGGGCACGATCCGGTCGCTAATGGCTTGCCAGCGAGCTCGCGACGCGCTGGCGCAGATGGAACTCGACGTTGATCCGAATCGCTCGGTCGCCTCGTTGTCGCCTGCACAGAAGACCGGGGTCGCTGTGGCCCGAGCGCTGCTAGCTGATGAGGGTTCTCCCGTCCATTTGCTCGTGTTGGACGAACCAACGGCTCGGCTTCCTGAAGAAGAGGTCGAACATCTGCTTGAGATCGTGCGGGCCGTATCTCGTCGCGGCATCGGTGTGCTGTACGTCACCCACCGTCTCGACGAAGTCTTCGAGATCGCTCAACGTGCAACGGTGCTGCGAGACGGGTTGAAGGTGGCAAGCGAGCCCGTCGACGGGTTGACCCGCGACGCCTTGCTGCATTACCTGCTCGGTGCCGCACTCGAATCGCCTCATCGTTTGCAGGCCCACGAGGTTGGCCATGGCGAGCCGACCTTGACGGTCGACAACCTGACGTCCGAGATTTTGCGTGATGTCTGCTTCGAGGTTCGACCGGGCGAGGTTGTGGGTGTCGCCGGTATCACAGGGTCCGGGCGGGACGCGCTGTGTGCGACGGTGTTCGGTGCGCGTGCACGCGATGGTGGGACCGTGACGGTCCGTTCCCGCTCGCTTCCGCCGATGCGCCCTGATCTGGCGATTGCCAGCGATGTTGCCTACGTTCCCGCAGAACGCAAGCTGCATGGCTGCTTCCTCGACTTGAGCGCTCGCGAGAACATCGGGATCTCCAACCTGCGCGATTTCTGGAGGGCTCCCTCGTTGAGCCGCAGTCGCGAGACACGCATCACCCGCCGCTGGTTTGATCGATTCGCGGTTCGCCCGCACGATGCAATCAACCAGCCGATGTCGTCATTTAGCGGCGGCAACCAGCAAAAGGTTGTGTTCGGGAAATGGTTTCAACGCACACCGACTCTGTTCCTGCTCGATGAGCCGACACAGGGCGTCGACGTGGGTGCCAAAGCCGAACTTCACAACGCGTTGTTCGAAGCGGCGCAGGAAGGTGCAGCAATCTTGATGAGTTCATCCGATGTCGACGAATTGGTCACGACCTGCGATCGTGTGATCGTGCTTCGCTCAGGTCGTGTCGTCGCCACGTTGCAGGGCAACCAGATTTCCGTGCACTCGCTCACTCGGGCAGCGCTCGGCATCGACGAAGTAGCTGGCGAATCGGTGGTGGCGTGATGCGTCTGCCACGCAGCTTCGGGTTCGACCGCTTCAGTGGTATGTACCTCTGGGCGTCCCTGATCATCCTCTTTTCCGTCTGGCAACCGAAGCTCTTCCCGACCGGCGCGACCGTGCACTCGGTGGCTGCGAACCGAGCGATTGTGGCGCTGTTGGCGCTCGGAGTATTGGTGCCATTGATCGGTGGGGTCTTCGACCTGGCGATCGGCGCAACCGCCAACCTGGCCACGCTCAGCGCCGTGCTGTTGATCAGCCGCGGTTACAACATCGCTGTCGCCGCCGTGATCGCGATCCTGATCGGAACGCTGATTGGCGCGATCAATGGTTTCATTGTGGTCAAGCTCAGGGTTGGGTCGTTCATTGCCACCCTCGGTATGGCCTCCGTCCTCGCTGCGACGCAGATCATCGTCACCGGGAACAAGCAACCACGCACGCCAGTCGATTCGGCGTGGGATGCATTCACCCAGACCAAGGTGCTCGGATTCCAGATCGTGGTCGTGTACATGCTCGTGATCGGGTTTGTGCTGTGGTGGGCCCTGAGCCGTACCCCTGCTGGTCGCTATCTGTATGCCATCGGTAGCAGCCCGGAAGCGGCCCGTCTGTCGGGCGTACGGGTCGATTACTACACGTGGATTTCACTGATTGCGTCTGGCACCATCGCCGGCATTGCCGGAGTGTTGTATGCGTCGCTGACCGGCCCGTCGCTGAGCTACGGGCCATCGCTGTTGCTCCCCGCTTTTGCGGCGGTATTCCTGGGATCGACGCAGTTCATCCCAGGTCGATACAACGTGTGGGGCACGATCCTAGCGATCTATGTGTTGGCCACCGGCGTCAAGGGATTGCAGTTGGTCACCGACGTTGTCTGGCTCGACCTCATGTTCAGCGGCGTCGCATTGATCGCCGCCGTGGCGGTTGCGGGGGGTCGTCAACGTGCCGGGGACGAGCGCAAACGCCGACAACTCGTCCGTGATTCACCCGACCACATCCCGGATCACGGTGACACGCCGCTGATCGTCGCACCGTAAACTGCGCACATCGCACCCGGTCCGCCCGGATGTCGTCAGGTGTACTTCATGACGCCGCGGATGTTCTTGCCGGCGCGCATGTCGTCGTAACCGTCGTTGACGCCACTGAGGAGGTATTCCTTTGTCACCAGGCCGTCGAGGTCGAGTTGGCCGTCGCGATACAGATCGAGAAGCTTGGGGATGTCGGCGCGAGGGTTGCCGGAACCGAACAGCGAACCGATGATTTGCTTCTCCATGAGCGTGAGGTCGAGCAGGTTCATGGTGGCCGACATTTCGAGTGCCGGGTGAATGTTGGTGACCACCACCCGGCCGCGCTTGGCGGTCAGCGCAAGTGCCTCACCCATCACTGCGCCTGAGCCGACGCCCATCGTCATAATCACCTTGTTGGCCATCGTGCCCATCGACAGTTGCTCGATCAACGGCAGTGCCTCGGCCATGCTCGCCGCTGTGTGTGTGGCCCCGAGCTTGATCGCGTTTTCGCGTTTGAATTCGACGGGGTCGACGGCGATGATTCGCTTCGCTCCGGCTAACCGTGCGCCTTGCACGGCGTTTGCGCCGATGCCGCCGACGCCCACAATGACAACCGTGTCGCCAGGCGTCACTTCCGCGGCGTATACGGCACTACCCCAACCCGTCACGACGCCGCAGCCCAGCAAACAGGCCCGGTCGAGCGGCACGTCCTTGTCGATTTTGATACAGCTCGCCTCGTTGACCACCGTGTCGTATGCGAACGTGCCGACAAGACACATCAGTCCGAGATCGACACCGCGTGCGTGGTGGCGGCTCGTTCCGTCACTGATCTGACGGGCCGCACCGAGTAGTGCTCCGAGGTCGCACAGGTTCTGGTGCCCGGTCGAGCAGCTGACGCATCGTCCGCAACTCGGGATGAAACCGAACACGACATGATCGCCGGGCGCGAGCCAACTCACTTCGGCGCCCACCTCCTGAACGACGCCGGCACCCTCGTGGCCACCGATCAGAGGAAGCTCGAACGGAAAATCACCGGTCACGAGATGTTCGTCGCTGTGGCAGAGACCCGAAGCAGCAAGCTTGACGAGCACCTCGCCAGGGCCCGGCGGGTCGAGATCGATCTCCTCGACGCTCCACGGCGTGTTCGTCTCCCACAGAATTGCAGCTTGTGTCTTCATCAAGACCTCCTCGTTGGTGT
>JANOTN010000459.1:0-2133 GCA_031416375.1 Ilumatobacteraceae bacterium | reverse complement strand
GCCCATCGCCTCGAGCTGCGCCCGCGCCGAGGCGACGAGACTCTTCAACTCGAGATGGACCCTGCGGTCGTCGGGATGTTGTCGCTCGATCGGCAGGATGATCGACACACATGGCGTCGCGGTGTGGCGAGCCAGTGCGTCGAACGATGGTGTGGTCAGGCTTGTCATTGTCATGATGGTCCTCTATTCGAATCCGGTGGGTGTGTCGGTTCGGTCGGCCGATTCCTCGATCGCGAGCAGTTTGGTGCGGGCCTCGTGACGGAAGCGAAGTTCGGCGTAAGCCATGATCGTCCTCTCTGTTCTCATGGTGTTCGCCGAGTTCCCTTGTAACCGCTGGACGGGCTCATTGCATAGAGGCGTTGGTCACGACGCGGCGCGTACTGCCGCAAGGGATCTGCGTCGACCGCCGCAACGGTCGGGTCCGACGGCGCTCGATGACTGACCTTTGGCCCTTGATCGGCGTTGTCGTTCGCGCCCATGCTCGTACGAGAGGATTGCTGGTCGGCCCGCAGTGTCGTGTCGGCAGGGAGGAAGGCGTGCGATGACCCTGACGTCGACACAGGAGCTGACCAGCCAGATCTGCCGACACCGATCACGACACCGCCGGAGGCCGACTGGCCGCAGAGTCTCCGTGGGTGAGCGCCACCGGGCTGGCCTCGTGACCAGATCCATCCGCGGCGTCACGATGACGGCGCGACACGTAGGGTAGATCTGTGACTGGGCCGATGGACACTCTCGTCGAGCGGATGCGACAGCTGCACGATGCCGGTTGGGTCGAGCAGTTCGCAGTCGACGATGGCGGGCTGCGCTGTGACAGCTGTGCCTGCTGGGCCGCCCCGGAGGACGTCGATGTGAACGAGGTGTACCGCTTCGAGGGCGACAGCGATCCCGGTGACGAGTCGATCCTGTTCGCGATCGCGATGCCCTGTGGTCATCGCGGTACCCTCCCCGCGTCCTACGGGCCGGACACGCCACCCGACGTCGCCGACGTCGTGACTCGACTTCGACTCGATCGCAGCTGACTGGGGGCTAGCCGTGTTCCTCGGCAAGTTCGATCGCGCGTTGGAGGTGCGCGTACCTGACCAAACCCGTACTTCGTTGCGCCAGATCACGGAGCGCCTCGACTTGGAGTTCACGAAGAGCGTCCCGTTCCTCGTGTGGCTCCATCCGGGCCTGCAGTTCGAGCACTGACTCAGGGTGCTCACGCAGGCGTCCGGCGGTGATCAGTTTTGCGGCGTAGTCGTCGATGCGACGTTCGAGTTGGTCGGTTGTGAGGCCTTGCTGTTCGAGGTGCATCGTTCGATCCACGGTGATTCCCGGGCTGCCCTGGATCAGTTCGAGCGCCGGCAGCGCCCGTGCCGTCGGACTGGCGTCGTGTCGCACCGGTTTTCTCACCTTCCGGAAGTTGAACCTCCGGAACCGATCGTGCGGGACGGCAAGGCCCATGCCGCCTTGGTCTTCGACGGTGACGCCGCAGTGGGTTGGTGTGAGTACGGGACGCCGGACGAGCTTCCGGACATCCACCACAGGAAGGAGTACGAGGTCGGCCTCGTGTCCCTTGGAGCCTCGCAGCAGCGCCACTGGCGACTTCGCAGCCGGCGGGTTCCGACGCAGCACGGTCACCCGATCGTAATCGCGCCCGTCGCGCGCAATGTCAGCGCCCGGGAACCGGCGAACAGTGTGGGCCTGGTGCTCGGTAATCCTCGGTCCGATCGCGGCGCCGATGCGGGGTCGGGATGTGGCCGAACAGATATAGTTTCAAGATGGGCGTCGATCGGATCTGGTCAGCCGCTGAACTCGAGGTGTTGACTCCAGACGAACGGGCTGCTGTTGTGAGAGCCGGGTTCGTGACGAATCCTGATGACATCCCCTCCGAGCTGATCGATCGCGGGTAGTAGTGGGTCGTTGGCGTGAGCCGGCAAGGTTGCGTGCATGCGGAGTTGTTCGGTGTGTGTGCGGGCTCGGCGTAGCCAGCCGCGAACGGTGCTGTCGGGTTGTGTCACAGATTTCGGGTTCGTTCACGAAAACGGTGACAGGAAGCACCCCGCCAGCAGTACCGGGATCCAACCAGGTTGCGGGCGCGCCGAAGCGCCCCGGATTTCGGGGTGATACCTCGGTGGCCATCGCGGCTAG